>NZ_VFWS01000604.1:0-1089 GCF_006443065.1 Mesorhizobium sp. B1-1-5
GCATCTTCAGAAAGCACGTGCTCTGCCGGCATGCCCTGTGCCTTGGCCGCGGCATAGATGTCGGTACACAGCGTCTCCATGCCGGGCAGATGGTCGACCGAGTAGACCTCGGTCTTGCCCGAGACGCGGCCATCCAGCACGGCGTGCGCCGGCTGCACCTTGCCGTCGCTGTCGCGCTCATTGGCGAGGAGAAAAAATTCGAGCTCGAAGGCGCCGGCCGGGTACAGCCCCTTGGACGCCAATATGTCGACCTGCCTTGCCAGCGCCAGCCGCGGGTCCGATGACATCGGCGCGCCGTCGAGATGATACATCGCCATCAGCACCTGGCCGCGCGGCGGTTTGGTCCCGTGGAGCGGCACCAGCGTGCCAGGAATCGGCCAGGCGCGCAGATCGCCGTCGCCGGTGGTCCAGATCAGCCCGGTCTCGTGCACGTCCTCGCCGGTGATGTCGAGGCCGAGGATCGAGATCGGCATGTGCCGGCCGCCTTCGAAGATGGCTTTCAGCTCGTGCCGGCGCACGATCTTGCCACGGCCGACGCCGTTGGCATCGGTCAGCACGATATCGAAGGCTTCGATCTCAGGATGGGCGTCGAGAAAGGCCTGCGCCTCGGTGGGCGTCGAGCCCGAAGGTGAAGTCATGATGGAGCCCGGCCTGGCTTGCGCGCCTGTCTGTTGGGTGGCTTGTCTCATGCCGCAAGCTCCGCCGCAACTGCGCCGAAGGCGGTGATCAGCCGGTTGACCTGGGCGCCAGTGGTCGCCGGAGAGATCAGCATCATATTGTGGAAGGGCGCGATAAGCACGCCGCGATTGACCAGCGCGACATGGATGGCGGCTTCGAGTTCCGGCGCGTGCGCGGCCTCCGCCTCCGCCCCATTGCGCAGCGGGCCCGGCGCGCAGATGAATTCGACGCGGGCGCCGACGCGGGCGACATGCCATGGCAGGCGGTAGCGGTCGATGACCGTGGTCAGCCCGGCATCGAGCCGCCGCGCCAGATGATCCATGCGGTCGTAGTTCTCGGCCGTCATCACTTCTTCGAGCGCGGCGCGCATCGCGGCAAACTGCAGAGGATTGGCTGAGAGCGTCGTGCCCA
>NZ_VFWS01000605.1:0-1087 GCF_006443065.1 Mesorhizobium sp. B1-1-5
GGCCGATGCCGGGCTGACCGACATTTTTCTCCCCTACAACATTCTTGGCCGCGCCAAGCTGGAGCGGCTGAAGGCGCTGCACATGCGCGTAACCCTGTCGGTGACGGCGGACAGCGTGGAGACGATCGACGGGCTGGCCGCCACCTTCACCGATGCCGGCAATCCCCTGCCGGTCCTGGTCGAATGCGACACCGGCATGGGGCGTTGCGGCGTGCAGACGGCTGGTGAAGCGGTTGGGCTGGCAAGACAGATCGACACGGCCAAGGGCCTCGTCTTCGGCGGGTTGATGACCTATCCGGCCGCGGGCCGTGCGGCGGAGGCCGAGGCCTGGCTCGCCGGCGCCAGGCAGGCGCTGGCCGCCTGCGGTCTCGCCTGCGCGCGCATCTCCAGCGGCGGCACGCCCGACATGTGGCGCTCGGGCGATGACAGCGTCGTCACGGAATACCGCCCCGGCACCTACATCTATCTCGACCGCTACCAGGTCGCCAAGGGCGTCGGCAGCCTCGACGATTGCGCGCTGAGCGTGCTGTCGACCGTGGTCAGCCATCCGACGCGGACGCGTGCCATCCTCGACGCCGGCAGCAAGGCGCTGTCGAGCGATACGCTGGGGCTCGCCGATTTCGGCGAGTTGCTCGGCGTTGCGGGAGCGCGGGTGACGGGCCTGAGCGAGGAACACGGCACGGTCACGCTCTCAGGCGATGGCAAGCTTCGCATCGGCGAGCGCGTGCGCGTGGTGCCCGACCATTGCTGCGTCGTCACCAACCTGTTCAATGAGGTCAATTTGATCGACGGCGAGACGGTGCTGGAAACCCTGCCGGTGGCCGCACGTGGGCGGATGGGATGACTTCTTTGGCCAGGCGCGGGTGATTCAAGCCGGCTGACGCTCAGCCTGCCGGGCCGCGACCCTGCGCATCGCAATCACCCGCCGCCGGTGGATTTCGGTACGCATCGCCATCAGGTGCAGCGCGAAGAACAGCACCGTGAAGCCGATGGCCATCACCAGCAGCGGCCATAGCATCGAGGGGTCGATGGTCGATCCGCCCATGCGGAACACCGAGGCCGGCTGATGCAGCGTGTTCCACCAATC
>NZ_VFWS01000606.1:0-1086 GCF_006443065.1 Mesorhizobium sp. B1-1-5
CCTTCCATAGATCAGCAGCGGCAGCGTGATGACCCCTTTGGCGCCGATGAACAGCACGATGCCGAACTCGTTGACGGTGAGCAGCAGGCAGAGGCTCCCGCCGGCAATGAGCGCCGGGATGGCGGCCGGCAGGATGATTTGGCGCACGATGCGGAACGACCGCGCGCCGAGCACGCTTGCCGCTTCGATCTGGCTGCGGTCCACCAGCGAGAAGGCGGCAAGCAGCGGCCGTAGGATGAACGGCGTGTAGACAGTGACCTCGGCCAGCACCACGCCCCAGCTCGAATAGAGAAAATCGACGGGCGGCGACGGCAGTGAAAAGGTCTCCATCAGCCCTGCGTTGAGCATGCCTGCGGAGCCGTAGAGGAAGGTGAAGGCGAGCGTCACCAGGAAGGTCGGCAATGCGATGAAGGTGTCGATCAGCCTGGCGATGAAGCCGCTGCCGGGGAACGGAACGAAGGCCAGGATCAGTGCCAGCACGAGACCGACGATCAGGCACCCGGCAGTCGCGATAACCGAAATCGTCACCGTGTTGATCAGCGCGTTGAGGAAGAAGCGCGAATGCAGGACGCGGATCACTTCGGCGACATTGGCAACGCCGCTGTCGTCCAGGAAGGCCTGCCGGGCGATGAGCGCCAGCTGATAGAAGAACAGCAGGGCCAGGAGTGCGGCCGGCGGCACGATCCAGAATCTGCCAGGCTCTCTCCTGACCGCTGGCGAGGCGATAGCGACAGCCTCAGACACCGGCGTCTTCCGGAACGAGCGAGGTGTCGGTGGGCGCGAAGAACAGCGGCACCTTGGCGCCGGGTTCCGGCAGGGCCATCGGCAGTCTCGTCGCCGAGACGCGCACCGTCGTGCCGTCGACATCGAGCACGAGATGGGTGAGTTCGCCTTGCCAGTGCACCTCCAGGAGCGTGCCGACAATGCGATTGGTATGGTCGCCATCGGCCGTCAGGCTGAGGTGCTGGGGCCTGATACAAAGCAGGCTCTTGTCGCCGGCCTTCTCGTCACGGCCGGTGCCCATCAGCACCGCGTCGCCATGCCTTGCCGCGGCAAAACCCTTGGCGCCGGCAGCCTCGGCAATGG
>NZ_VFWS01000607.1:0-1086 GCF_006443065.1 Mesorhizobium sp. B1-1-5
GGCAGGACAATACCGACCCGGCGATCCGCTTCGTGCGATTTCGCCCGCCAAAACTCGAGCGCACGGCCGAGGGCGTCATGCTGTCACTGCCGCATATCCGGCTCGACCGTGCCTTGCAGTTCCTGATCGGAGACCATCTGGCATGACCGCGCCCCGCAAGCCGGCGGCATTCCGCATCGAACCGGAGGCCACATCGCAGCAGGACGCGGCGCAGGCGCGCCGTGCCCAGGCCGGGGCGCCGGAGGCGCGCCGTGTCCAGACCGACACACAGCGCAAGCCCCGCGCGGTGAAGAGCGATGTCGCGCTGGTCATCCCGTCGGAGATCGACGTGTTCGACGAGCCGGACATCGTCGCTGCCGAACCGCCGCCGGCGGTCGCTCGCAGGAAACGTTCATTGCTTGGCTCCATCTTCTTCGGCGCGTTCGGGGTGCTGGTTTCGCTGGCCATCGGCCTGTGGACCGATCAGCTCATTCGCGATCTGTTCGCGCGCGCCGAGTGGCTGGGTTGGCTGGCCGCCGGCATGGCTGCCGTCGCCGTGCTGGCGCTGGTGGTGATCCTGATTCGCGAGTTCCTGGCGATCGCCCGGCTTGCCGAGGTCGAAAAGCTGCAGAAACGTGCGCTCGATGCGATTGCACGCGACGATCCCAAGGCGGCGCGATTGGTGGTCGACGAGCTGTCGGCCTTCGTCGCGGCCAAACCCGAAACGGCCGCGGGCAGGCGCGCGCTGGCCGATCTGCGCGACGAGATCATCGATGGCGCCAATCTGGTGCGTCTCGCTGAGGCGGAGATCCTTGGCCCTCTCGACGCCAGGGCCAAGATCATGATCCTGGAAGCCGCCAAACGCGTGTCGCTGGTGACGGCCGTCAGTCCGCGTGCGCTCGTCGACGTAGCCTATGTCGTGTTCGAGGCCGGGCGCCTCATCCGGCGCCTTTCGGAACTCTATGGCGGGCGGCCGGGAACACTGGGTTTCTTTCGCCTGGCGCGCAGCGTGCTGGCGCATCTGGCGGTCACCGGTTCGATCGCCGTCGGCGACAGTTTCGTCCAGCAGATCGTCGGCCACGGCCTGGCTGCGCGCCTCTCCGCCAA
>NZ_VFWS01000608.1:0-1084 GCF_006443065.1 Mesorhizobium sp. B1-1-5
GACGTGACCGGCAAAATGGCTCATCGCGTCGCGATAGGCCTGCGGTCCTATGTCGTTCTTCTTCAACACCGGAGATTTTCCATAGCCTGAACCCTATCGCTATATATGGCTAGATATGACAAGCCACAAGCGAAGTGCTTGGCCCATATCCCGAAATTCGCGTGTTGCGCCAAGACCGGGCAGCCTTTAGGTCTTGGCGGGAGTGGCGCCGGGACCATCCGGGCTCGCTTGGAGGAAGTCTTCGACAGGATGCGACCCGGGGCAACGATATCTGCCGCGCTGGCCTGGCTGCTGCTGACCGGCGCCGCCAACGCCCAGACGCTGCTCGTCGGTGTTGCCGCGCCGCTCTCCGGATCCTCGGCGATCCTTGGCAGGCAGATCGAAGCCGGCGCCGAAGTGGCGGCCCAGGCGAACGGCATCGAGCTCAAGACCATCGACGATGCCTGCACGGCCGATGGGGGTGCCGCGGCAGCCCGGGAATTCGCGACCGCCAAGGTCAATGTCGTCGTGGGATTTCTCTGTACGGAAGCGATCGAGGCGGCGATGCCGATCTTGAAGGACGCAGGCATCGCCGTCATCACCGTTGGCGTGCGAACCGAAAGCCTGACTGACCGTCGTCCCAAGACCGGCTGGCCGGTCTACCGGCTCTGACCGAGGGGCGACGACGAGCGCAATGCCGTCGCCAACACCCTTACCCGGCTTTGGCAGAACGAACTGTTCGCCGTCATCGATGACGGCACCATCTACGGCCGTGAGATCGCCGAGACGTTGCGGGCGGCGGCCGAACAGGCGGCGCTGAAGCCGGTGTTCGTCGATACGTTCCGGCCGCAGCTCGACAACCAGATCGGTCTGATTGGCCGGCTGAAGAAGGCCGGCGCAACCCATGTCTTTGCCGGTGGCGACGGCGACGACATCGCCATCATGGGTCGCGACGCCGCGCAACTCGACGCCGGCATCGTATTCGCCGGCGGCGAGAACCTGCGCACTCCGCCCGGCGCAGTGCCCTATGCCACGGGAACGCTGATGATCGCTCCCCCGGAATGGGCCGATGTCGCCAATCCCAAGGTGCTCGAGGTGTTTGCCT
>NZ_VFWS01000609.1:0-1083 GCF_006443065.1 Mesorhizobium sp. B1-1-5
TCGTCGCCAAGGCGCGCGTCTTCGAAAAGGACTGATTTCTAAAGCCTGGACAAGAAAAGGCGCGGGGCCGAGCCTCGCGCCTTTTTTATGGGATGGAAAAATTCCGCCTGAATCAGGCGGTGATATCGAACCGGTCGGCGTTCATCACCTTGGTCCACGCCGAGACGAAATCCCTGGCGAATTTCTGCCCGGCATCCGCGGAGCCGTACACCTCAGACAGCGCACGCAGTTGAGCATGCGAGCCGAAGATCAGGTCGGCGCGGGTACCGGTCCACCTGACCGCCTTGGTCTTGCGGTCGCGCGCTTCGTAGATCTCATCCGAACCGGCGGCCGGATCCCAGACCGTGTTCATGCTGAGCAGGTTGACGAAGAAGTCGTTCGTCAGCGTGCCCGGCCTGTCGGTGAAAACGCCGTGCCTGGACTTGCCGGTATTGGCGCCGAGCACCCGCAGGCCGCCGACCAGCACCGTCATCTCCGGCGCGGTCAGCGTCAGCAACTGTGCCCGGTCGACCAGCATCGCCTCGATCGACATCGGCTGCGGCCCCCGGACATAGTTGCGGAAGCCGTCGACTTTCGGCTCAAGCGCGGCAAAGGAGGCGACGTCGGTCTGTTCCTGCGAGGCATCCATGCGGCCCGGCGTGAACGGCACCTTCACCTCGTTTCCACCATCCTTCGCCGCCTTCTCGATCGCGGCGACGCCGCCGAGCACGATCAGATCGGCCAGCGAGATCTTTTTCCCGCCGGTCTGTGCGGCGTTGAAGGTCTTCTGGATGGCTTCGAGCGTGGCAAGCACCTTGGCCAATTCAGCAGGCTGATTGACGTCCCAGTCCTTCTGCGGCGCTAGCCGAATGCGGGCGCCATTGGCGCCGCCGCGCTTGTCGGAACCCCTGAACGTCGAGGCCGAAGCCCAGGCGGTCGAGACCAGTTCGGAAACAGACAGGCCCGAGGCCAGGATCTTGGCCTTCAGCGATGCGATATCCTGTTCGCTGACCAGTTCATGATCGACGGCCGGGATCGGATCCTGCCAGATCAGCTCTTCCTTCGGCACGAGCGGGCCGAGATAGCGCACCACCGGGCCCATGT
>NZ_VFWS01000061.1:0-29034 GCF_006443065.1 Mesorhizobium sp. B1-1-5
CCCCCCTTGAGGGGGAGATGTCCGGCAGGACAGAGGGGGGCGCGAAGGAACGCGGCTTCCACGGATTGGCCGTCACGATTTTCGTTGTATTCGTCATAGCGCTCGGCGTTTCGACCCCCACCCATGCCGCCCCCATTGACGACCAGTTCCAGGCCTGGCTGCAGACCGACCTCTGGCCCGAAGCCAAGTCCAAAGGCATCTCCAAGAAGACCTTCGACGCCGCATTCCTCGGCGTGAAGCCGAACCTGAAACTGCCCGATCTCGTCCTGCCCGGCGAGCAGCCGACGACGCCTGAGAAGCAGCATCAGGCCGAGTTCGGCCCGCCGGCCAACTACTTCGCCGAGAAGGTCGTTCGGGCCGTCACCTCGGGCGGAAAGACGCGCGAGAGCGCCAATGCCCGGACGCTCGGGCTGATCGAGAAGCGCTATGGCGTTCCGGGCGAGATCGTGCTGGCGATCTGGGGCCGCGAAACCGGCTTCGGTGCCGCCAAGATGCCTTACGATGCCTTCGAGGTGCTGGGCACCAAGGCGTTCATGTCGACCAAGAAAGACTTCTTCCGCACCGAGGTGCTGGCGGCGCTCGAAATCGTCGAGCGCGGGCTGGCGCCGGTCAATGCGATGAAGTCGTCCTGGGCCGGCGCGCTCGGCCAGCCGCAATTCATGCCGACCTCGTTCTTGAAGCACGCCGTCGATTTCGACGGCGACGGCCGGCCCGATATATGGAATTCGACGCCCGATGTGCTCGCCTCGATCGCCAACTACCTCGTCCACTATGGCTGGGTGAGGGGGCGCGGCTGGGGGGCCGAGGTGACGGTGCCGGCAAATGTGTCGTGCTCGCTTGAAGGACCCGACCGGGGCAAGAGGATCTCCGATTGGGTGGCGATGGGCATCAGGCGCGTCGACGGCAAGGCGTTTGCGGCGAGCGAATTGAAGGCCGAGGGCTTGCTGCTGATGCCGGCCGGGCGCAGCGGCCCGGCATTCGTCGTGACGCCGAATTTCTATGTGCTGAAGCAATACAACAACAGCGATCTCTACGGCCTGTTCATCGGTCATGCCGCCGATCGCATCGCCAAGGGCGACGCCGCCTTTGTCGGCGGCTGGGGCGCGGTCGGCGATCTCCACCGCTCCGATATCGCCGCCCTGCAGCGGGCGCTTGAAGCCAAGGGTTACGATGTCGGCAGCGCCGACGGCCTGCCCGGCTTCAAGACCCGCCGCTCCATCGGCATCTGGCAGGCAAAGAACGGCAAGCCCGCCACCTGCTTTCCCGATGCGGGCCTGGTCGCGCAGCTGAAATAGCGGCTGCCTCCCAAGGGACGAAGCTGATAACTTTTTGCGGATTGGCGGCTTCAATTAGCCGGCGCATGGGTTGACTCATGCGGCTCGTCCGGTCCCCCGATATCGCGTCTCGCAAAATGTCCGTTGCCGGTTCGAGAACCGCTGAATAGGGTGTTGACCAACTGGACAAAAAACACGACGGTAAGCGGTCAAAGCCGCAGCCGGCCTTGCAAAGAACAATACAGCCCTGAGCCGGGAACTCAGGTCAACAAAACAGGGAACGATCACCATGATGCTGGAAAAGTTTGCCCTCCGCTCGCGCGCCTTGCTTGCGGGCGCCGCGCTGTCCGCGCTGCTCGTCGCGCCCGCTTTCGCGGTCACGCCCGCCGATACGCTGGTCGAGGGCTTTGCCATCGACGACATCATCTCGATGGATCCGGGCGAAGCGTTCGAGCTGTCGACGGCCGAGGTCACCGGCAACACCTATGATCTTCTGGTCCGCCTCGATCTCAGCGACACCTCCAAGGTCAAGCCCGACCTCGCCGAGAGCTGGACCGTTTCCGATGATGGCCTGACTTATACGTTCAAGCTGAAGCCCGGCATGAAATTCGCCTCCGGCAATCCGATCACCGCCGCCGACGTCGCCTATTCCTTCGAACGCGCCGTCAAGCTCGACAAGAGCCCGGCCTTCATCATCAACCAGTTCGGCATTACCGGCGACAACGTCACCGAAAAGGCCAAGGCTGTCGACGACACCACCTTCCAGTTCGTCGTCGACAAGGCCTATGCGCCAAGCTTCGTGCTCAACTGCCTCTCGGCCACCGTCGCGTCGGTCGTGGATGCCAAGCTGGTCAAGGAACATGTCGCCGCCGCCACGCCGAGCGCCGACTACAAATGGGACAACGACTTCGGCAATGCCTGGCTGAAGACCGGCTATGCCGGCTCCGGTCAGTTCAAGCTGCGCGAATGGCGCGCCAACGAGGCCGTCGTCCTGGAGCGCAACGACAACTACAACGGCGAGAAGGCCAAGCTCGCCCGCGTCATTTACCGCAACATGAAGGAAAGCTCGGCACAGCGCCTGGCGCTCGAAGCCGGCGATATCGACGTCGCCCGCAATCTCGAGCCGAACGACCTCGATGCCATTGCCAAGAACGCCGATCTCACCACCACCAGCGCGCCGAAGGGCACGGTCTATTACATCAGCCTCAACCAGAAGAACCCGAACCTCGCCAAGCCCGAGGTGCGCCAGGCCTTCAAATATCTGGTCGACTACGACGCGCTCAGCACCACCATCCTCAAGGGCATCGGCGAAATCCACCAGTCCTTCCTGCCCAAGGGCGACCTTGGCGCCATCGACGACAACCCGTTCAAGCTCGACGTCGCCAAGGCCAAGGAATTGCTCGCCAAGGCCGGCCTGCCGGACGGCTTCAGCGTCACCATGGACGTCCGCACCGGACAGCCGACCACCGGCATGGCGGAATCGATCCAGCAGACGCTTGGCCAGGCCGGCATCAAGCTGGAGATCATTCCGGGCGACGGTAAGCAGACACTGACCAAATACCGCGCCCGCAACCATGACATCTACATCGGCAACTGGGGCCAGGACTATTTCGACCCGAACTCCAACGCCCAGACCTTCGCCTCGAACCCCGACAATTCGGATGCCGGCAAGTCCCACACGCTCGCCTGGCGCAATTCGTGGGACATTCCGGACCTGACCAAGGAAACGGAAGCAGCGCTTCTGGAGAAGGACGCGGCCAAGCGCGCCGACATGTACAAGGATCTGCAGAAGAAGATCCTCGACACCAGCCCCTTCGTCATCATCCACCAGCAGCTCGAAGTGGCCGGCCTGCGCAAGAACCTCAAGGGCTTCGCGCTCGGCCCGAGCTTCGACACCAACTTCGTCGGTGCGGTCTCCAAGCAATAGTGTCTTCGGACGCGCCGCGTGAGCGTAGCTGAAAACCAGGCGGCGGCGGGGCGCGGCAGCGTCCGCGCCGTCGCCATCCTGTCGTCGCTCGGCCGCTTCCTGGTCATAGCGGTGACGACCTATCTCGGCCTGCTCGCGGTGACCTTCTTCATCGGCCGCGTCATCCCGATCGATCCGGTTCTGGCTGTGCTCGGCGACCGCGCCCCTATCGCCGTCGTCGAGCGCACGCGCCGCGAGATGGGCCTCGACCTGCCCTGGATCGAGCAGTTCTACCTCTATGTCAAAAGTGCGCTGAGCGGCGACTTCGGCACGTCGGTGCTGACCACCAATCCGGTGATGACCGATATCCGCCGCGTTTTCCCGGCGACCATCGAGCTGGCGACGCTGGGCACGATCATCGGCGCCGTCATCGGCGTGCCGCTCGGTGTGCTGGCCGCCGTCAAGCGCGGCAGCCTCATCGACCAGATCGCGCGCATCGTCGGCCTCATCGGCTATTCCGTGCCGATCTTCTGGCTGGGGCTGCTCGGGCTGGTGCTGTTCTATGCCAAGCTGCAGTGGATCGCTTTTCCGGCGCGGCTCGATGTCGTCTACGAATACACGTTCACGCCGATCACCGGCTTCTACCTGCTCGATGCCGCGATGCAGGGGCAGTGGGACGTCTTCTACGATGCCTGGCGCCACATCGTCCTGCCGGCAGCGCTGCTCGGCTACCTGTCGCTCGCCTATATCAGCCGCATGACGCGTTCCTTCATGCTGAACGAGCTGGCGCAGGAGTATATCGTCGCGGCCCGTGCGAAAGGCCTGTCGGAGACGCGCATCATCTGGGGCCACGCGCTGCGCAACGCTGCCGTGCCGATGGTGACGGTGATCGCGCTTTCCTACGCCAACCTGCTCGAAGGCTCGGTGCTGACCGAGACCGTCTTCTCCTGGCCGGGCATCGGCCTCTACATCACCAACTCGCTGCAGAACGCCGACATGAACGCCGTGCTCGGCGGCACCATCGCCATCGGCTCGGTCTTCATCGCCATCAACCTTTTCTCCGATCTGCTCTACCGGCTTCTCGATCCAAGGACGAAGACCGGATGATCAGAGCTATTGCCGTTTTGGGCTTGGCCGCGACCAGCCATCCCCACTCCGGCCCTTCGGGCCGCCGCTCCTCGTGCCCGGGGGAGAGGAAAAGCTGGCCGCATGCCAGGCGCCTTTCGTCTCCCCTCTCGAACGGGGGAGAGGTGGTCTGCGAAGCAGACCGGAGTGGGGGTCGACTACTTCAGGGGGCATCGTCATGACCGCCGCCGACGCCGGCGCCTTCTCCCGTCGCGCATGGTTGCTGAGCGACCGGCCGGCCTCGCGCCTGCAGGCGAGGCTCGGCCGCGCTTATGTCGCCTGGCGTCGCTTTTCCGCCAACCGTTTGGCGTTGATCGGCCTGCTGATCATCATCGCGCTGCTGGTGGTCGCCGCCCTGGCCGATGTGCTGGCGCCGTATTCGCCGACCATCGGCGATCTGAAGAACGCCCGACTGCTGGCGCCAAGCGCCGCGCACTGGTTCGGCACCGACGACCTCGGCCGCGACATCTATTCACGCATCGTCTATGGCTCGCGCTGGACGCTTTATGTGGTGATCCTCGTCGCCATCATCGCCGCGCCAATCGGCCTTCTGGTCGGCACGATCGCCGGTTATGCCGGCGGCTGGACCGACACGATCCTGATGCGCATCACCGACATCTTCCTCGCCTTTCCGAAGCTGGTTCTGGCGCTGGCTTTCGTTGCCGCGCTCGGCCCCGGCATCGAGAACGCCGTGCTGGCGATCGCCATCACCTCATGGCCGCCTTACGCGCGCATCGCGCGCGCCGAGACGCTGACGGTGCGCAATTCCGACTACATCAAGGCGGTGCAGCTGATGGGCGCCTCGCCCTTCCGCATCGTGCTGCGCCACATCATGCCGCTCTGCATCTCCTCGCTGATCATCCGCGTCACGCTCGACATGGCCGGCATCATCCTGACCGCCGCGGGCCTTGGTTTCCTCGGTCTCGGCGCGCAGCCGCCATTGCCCGAATGGGGCGCGATGATCGCGTCAGGCCGCCGCTTCATCCTCGACCAGTGGTGGGTGGCCGCAGCCCCTGGCGCCGCCATCCTCATCGTCAGCCTCGGCTTCAACCTGCTCGGCGACGGCCTGCGCGATGCGCTCGATCCCCGGAGTGGCGACCAATGAGCGACACGCTTCTCGAAGTAGACGACTTGCGCGTCACCTTCCCGACCCGCACCGGCCTTGTGCAGGCCGTGCGCGGCGTCTCCTTCTCGCTCGGCCGCGAGCGGTTGGGCATCGTCGGCGAGAGCGGCTCCGGCAAATCGCAGACCGGCCGCGCCATCATGGGGCTTACCCCGCCGCAAGCCGAGGTTTCGGCGAAGAAGCTCGCCTTCGACGGCATGGATCTGCTTTCCATATCGCCGCGTGAGCGCCGGGCGCTGCGGGGAAACCGCATCGCCATGATCCTGCAGGACCCGAAATATTCGCTCGATCCGGTCCTGACCATCGGCCGCCAGATCGTCGAGACGCTGCGCACGCATGAGAAGGTCCGAAAGGCCGAAGCGCGCGAACGGGCGCTGGCGATGCTGCAGGCGGTGCAGATCCGCGACCCGGCCCGCGTCTTCGATCTCTATCCGCATGAGGTCTCGGGCGGCATGGGCCAGCGCGCCATGATCGCCATGATGCTGGTCACCGGACCCGAATTGATGATCGCCGACGAGCCGACTTCGGCGCTCGACGTCACCGTGCAGCTCGACGTGCTCAACATCCTCGACAAGCTCGTCGCCGAGCGCGGCATGGGTCTGATCTTCATCTCGCACGATCTGCGCCTGGTCTCCTCCTTCTGCGATCGCGTCGTCGTCATGTATGCCGGCAAGGTCGTGGAGCAGATCAAGGCTTCGGAGCTGCGGGACGCTCAGCACCCTTACACGCGTGGCCTGCTCAACTGCATGCCGAAAATCGGCTTCGAGCGCCATCCGCTGCCGGTACTCGACCGCAAGCCGGAGTGGGCGGCATGACGGCTTCCATCACTGTCGAAGGGCTGGAAGTGGTCTTCGACCGGTTTCGCGCGCTGAAGGGCGTCAGCCTCCAAGTCAGGGAAGGCGAATCCTACGGCCTCGTCGGCGAAAGCGGTTCCGGCAAGTCGACGCTGCTGCGAGCAATCACCGGTCTCGCGCCGGCTTCTTCCGGCACCATTACCGTCAACGGCAAGACGCTCGGCAAAACCCGCGACAAGGCGTTCTATCGCGAGGTGCAGATGGTCTTTCAGGATCCTTACGGCTCGTTGCATCCGCGCCAGACGGTCGACCGCCTGCTGCAAGAGCCCCTTGCGATCCATGGCATTGCCGAGGGCGAGAAGCGCATCGAGCGCGCGCTGGACGAGGTAGGGCTTGGCAAGGGCTTCCGCTTCCGCTACGCGCACCAGCTCTCCGGCGGCCAGCGTCAGCGCGTCGCGATTGCGCGTGCGCTGATCCTCGAACCCTCGATCCTGTTGCTCGACGAGCCGACCTCGGCGCTCGACGCCTCGGTGCAGGCGGAGGTGCTGAACCTGCTCGAGGAGGTGCGGCGGCGCCGCAAGCTCACCTTCCTGATGGTCAGCCACGACCTCGCCATCATCACCCATATGTGCGAGCGGCTGATGGTGATGCAGAACGGCGAGGCCGTGGAGACGCTGACCGCGAGCCAACTGATCGGCCACCGCGTGAGCGAGGATTATACGCGCAATCTGTTGAGGGCCAGCGAAGGGTTCGTGAGGGTTTAGCTCGCAATTGCCAAGCCGCGTTCCTGCCCAGGTGTACCAGGGAGGACTTTATCTGGATCAGGCCCAATTGACTGGATCACGTGCCGACTTGAGCAAAACGTGAAATAAGGTCAGAAGGATTTCAACGGCATCAAACGAGAACGGGCCCAGTCTCGATGAAGGATGGCCCCGATTGAGGGACGATATGAAGAATTCAGCCATTTCCGAACGCAAGAACCAGTCGATCTCGCGCGGCGTCGGCATGACGACGCAGATCTACGCCGATCGCGCCGAGAATTCGGAAATCTGGGACGTCGAGGGCCGCCGCTACATCGACTTCTCGTCCGGCATCGCCGTCGTCAACACCGGCCATCGCCACCCGAAGGTGATCGAGGCGGTCAAGGCGCAGCTCGACCGCTTCACCCACACCTGCCACCAGGTCGTGCCTTATGAGAGCTACGTGCATCTCGCCGAGCGGCTGAACGGCTTGCTGCCGGGCAAGTTCGACAAGAAGACCGTCTTCGTCACCACCGGCGCCGAGGCGGTCGAGAACGCCATCAAGATCGCCCGCAACGCCACCGGCCGTCAGGCGGTCATCGCCTTTTCAGGCGGCTTTCATGGCCGCACCTTCATGGGCATGGCGCTGACCGGCAAGGTCGTGCCCTACAAGGTCGGCTTCGGCGCCATGCCCGCCGATGTCTTCCACGCGCCGTTCCCGGTCGCGCTGCACGGTGTCTCGGTCGCCGATTCGCTTGCCGCGCTCGACAAGCTGTTCAAAGCTGATGTCGATCCGGCCCGCGTTGCCGCCATCATCGTCGAGCCGGTGCAGGGCGAGGGCGGCTTCTACGAGGCGCCGCGCGATTTCATGGCAGCACTGCGCAAGATCTGCGATCAGCACGGCATCCTGCTGGTCGCCGACGAAGTGCAGACCGGCTTTGCTCGCACCGGCAAGATGTTCGCCATGGATCATCATGACGTGGCGCCCGACCTCACCACCATGGCCAAGAGCCTCGCCGGCGGCTTCCCGCTGTCGGCCGTCACCGGCCGCGCCGAGATCATGGACGCGCCCGGCCCCGGCGGGCTCGGCGGCACCTATGGCGGCAGCCCGATCGGCGTTGCCGCCGCGCACGCCGTGCTCGATGTCATCGAGGAAGAAAAGCTCTGCGACCGCGCCAATGCGCTTGGCGCGCGGCTGAAGCAGCGGCTGGTTTCGATCCGCGAGGACGTGCCGGAGATCGTCGACATCCGCGGTCCGGGCTTCATGAACGCGGTCGAGTTCAACGACGTCAAGAAGGGGCTTCCATCGGCGGAGTTCGCCAACGCGGTCAGGCTGAAGGCGCTGGACAAGGGCCTCATCCTGCTCACCTGCGGCGTCTACGGCAACGTTATCCGCTTCCTGTCGCCGATCACCATCCAGGACGGCGTCATGACCGAGGCGCTGGATATCCTAGAGACCTCGATCCGCGAGGCGCGGGTGGCCTGAAGGGCGGTCCACATTTTCTGAAGGCTTGCGCCGAAGCGATTGAATGTGCCGTCAGGAATTCGGATTCTGTAACCAGGCGGGAATATCCGTCTTGGCGTGCAGAACCCGCCACACATCGATGTGGTCGGTCTGGTCGAAATAGAAAATCAGGTACGGATAGCGCTTGAATTGCACGCTTCGCAGACCGGGCAATCCGATTTCATAGCCAAACCTCAGAGAGCCCGACGCCGGATGGCGGGCTATCAGTTGGTAGGCGCTTTGGAGGTCGTCGACGTAGCCCAACGCCGCGTGCGGACCAGCTTCGCGTGCATAATAATCAATGGCGTCCTCGATATCCCGCAGGGCAAGGGTTCGAGGAACAATTGCCTTTGTGGACACTAATTATTGCCTTGCGCTCGTTTCCGCAGCGCTGCGAAATAATCATCGTCAACGGGCTCACCCGGCGCGGACGACGCGCCCTCTAGGAGCAAACGGCGCAAAAGTTGACGATCCTGATCGTGGCGGATCAATTCACGCACATATTCGCTGCTCGTGCCAAAGCCTCGATCAGTCACTTGCTGATCAACAAAATTCTTCAAGCTGTCGGGCAGTGAAATATTCATCGTGCTCATTCAGCCATTTTATCGCCTATGGCAAAAATTGGCAATCTCTACGCGCTCGCCCTTGCCGGTTCGTCCTGACTGAAGGCCGCAAGCGCCGCCTTCAGCGCATCCGGCCCGCCTGCCACCGTTTGCGGCGTCGGCGAGAAGCCGGCGCCGAGCATCTTGCGGCCAAGCATGTGGTCGGCCGGGCGGTTGACGGATTCGATGCCGAGCAGCCGATTGCCCGCATAATGGTAGATCGAGAACTTGTTGTCGGCGAGATCGCCCAGCACGACATGGTGATCGCCGCCTTGGGTCAGGCCCACCATCTGCAGCTTCATGTCGCCGATATCCGACCAGAACCACGGCACGGCCGAGAAGGGCTCGGCATGGCCGAGGACGGTGCGTGCGGCAAGCCTGGCCTGGTCGGTGGCGTTCTGCACCGATTCCAGCCGCACGTCGCCGCCGGTGAACCAGTGCCGATAGGAGGCGGCGTCGCCGATGGCGAGGATTTCGGGAACAGAGCTTTGCATATGCTGGTCGCCGCGGATGCCGTTGCCGATGGCCAGACCGGCGGCTTCAGCCAGTTCGACATTGGGCACCACGCCGATGCCGATGATCGCCATCTGCGCCGGCAGGCGTTCGCCGCCCGACGTGATCGCGGCCGAAACGCGGCCGCCTTCGCCCTCGAGGCGGGCAATGGTGGTGCCGGTCAGGATGCGCACGCCGATCGCTTCCAGGCGCTGGCGCACATGCGCGGCGATGACTGGCGCCACGGCGCGGCCGAGCAGCCGGTCGACCGCCTCGACGACGGTGACGTTGCGGCCGGCCGCTCTTAGCGTCGCCGCGATCTCCAGGCCGATGAAGCCGCCGCCGAGAATGACCACGTCCTCGCTTTGCGCGCTGAGCTCGCGGATCGCCCGCGCATCGGCCAGCGAGCGCAGCGAGACCACGCCGGCAAGACTGGCGCCGTCGAGCTTGAGCAGACGTGGCCGCGAGCCGGTCGCGAGCACCAGCCGGTCGAAGGCAAGCGTTCCACCGCCTGCGACATTCAGCCGGCCCGAGCCGGCATCGATGCTGTCGATGCGCACGCCTGGCCGGTAGTCGATGTTGTTGCCGGTGTAGAAGGCTTCGCCCCGCAGCGGCTGGGGCTTGGCCTCGGTGTCCTTTATGAAGGTCTTGGAGAGCGGCGGCTTGTGATAGGGCAGTTCCTTCTCGTCGCCGACGAGGACGACGGGTCCTTCATAGCCTTCTTCGCGCAGGCTGGCGGCTGCCTGCACGCCGGCATGGCCCGCACCGACAATCACAACCCCGTTCGTCATCGCAATCCTTTTGGTCAGCAAATTTAGGCTCTTGCGCCAAGTGGCGATTGTCCATCACCGCCGCAAGAGCCGCGCACCGGGTCGCACCCAGAACGGCTGTCTGTCAATCGGGCCCAGCGAGGCAGTACCGGGCTTAAAGTTGACATTTGTAGTTTAGAATAATTCTAAACTGTTGTTTCAATTGAATATTTTCTATCTCACCAGTTGACTCCCAGCCTCTCCGTCGCTTTATGGAGAGCTGCGCGCAAAGCGCATCCCTTTGATGTCTGGGCCTTGAACCCTTTCGATTGGAGGCAAGTGGGTGTCTTTTTATCGCGAACCGCGCCTCGACGCGGCCACCATTTTTCCCGGCGTGATTATGCCTCGGCGCGGGTGGGCGCCTTTTGTTGAATTTCAAAAAAACTGGAGAAGGATGATGACGGCACGTAACGGCGGCAGGCTGGCTGCGATCTGCGCCACGGCTGCACTGACGGCGGCGGTGTTCGTGTTGCCGGCGAAAGCCGAGACGGACACCAAGGCGGTGATCAAGACCTATGCCGACATCGCTTTAGCCAAATACGAGGATTCGCTGACCACCGCGCAGGCGCTGGACAAGGCGGTAGATGCGCTCATTGCCAGCCCCTCGGCCGACACGTTGAACGCCGCGCGCGAAGCCTGGAAGGCGGCGCGCATTCCTTACCAGCAGACCGAAGTCTACCGCTTCGGCAATAAGATCGTCGATGACTGGGAAGGCAAGGTGAATTCCTGGCCGCTGGACGAGGGCCTCATCGACTATGTTGCGAAGAGCTATGGCACCGAGTCGGACGAGAACGCGCTCTATACCGCCAACGTCATCGCCAACAAGGAAATCGAGATCAACGGCAAGAAGGTCGATGCCTCGAAGCTGACGCCCGAGTTCCTGTCCGGCACGCTGCAGGAGGCCGGCGGCGTCGAAGCCAATGTCGCGACCGGCTATCACGCCATCGAATTCCTGCTCTGGGGCCAGGACCTGCATGGCACAGGGCCGGGCGCCGGCGAGCGGCCCTATACGGATTACGACCTCAAGAACTGCACGGGCGGCAATTGCGATCGTCGCGCCGAATATCTGAGATCGGCGACCGATCTTCTGGTGTCCGACCTGCAGGAAATGGTCGGCAACTGGAAGGAGGACGGCGCCGCGCGCAAGAACCTGACCGACGGCGATGCGAATGCCGCCATCTCCACCATCTTCACCGGCATGGGCTCGCTCTCCTATGGCGAACTGGCCGGCGAGCGCATGAAGCTCGGCCTGTTGCTGCACGACCCGGAAGAGGAGCACGACTGCTTCTCCGACAACACCTACATCTCGCATCTCTATGACGCTGTCGGCATCCGCGACGCCTATCATGCCAGCTACAAGCGGCTCGACGGCTCCGTGGTCTCGGGTCCGTCGGTGTCCGACATGGTGAAGGCCGCCGATCCGGCGATCGACAGGGAGCTGTCGGGCAAGCTCGACACCACCGTTGCCAAGATGGAGGCCATCCAGGCGCGTGCCCTTGCCGGCGAGGCATATGACCAGCAGATCGCCGAGGGCAACACGGAAGGTAACGCCACGGTGCAGGCGGCGATCGACGCCCTGATCGACCAGACCAAGTCGATCGAGCGCGCCGTGGGCTCGCTCAAGCTGAACGAGATTGCTTTCGAGGGCTCTGACAGCCTCGACGCGCCCGACAAGGTGTTCAAGTAAGATCGGGAATGGTCCCAATAACCGGTCTTTGGACAAGATCGTGCCCAATTGAGAAACCAGCCAAGCGGCGCCGGAAGGCGTCGTCAGCCAGAGCAAGTAGATGCTGATCTGCCATTGCAACATCATCACCGAAAAGGAGATCGAGCAGACGATCGTCGGCCTGCTGGATGAGGATCCGTGGCAGCTGATCGTGCCCGCGAAGGTCTATCATGCGATGCACAAGCGGGGCCGCTGTTGCGGCTGTTTCCCAAATGTGGTGGAAACGATCATTCGGGTCACCGAGAATTACCACGCCCGCTCGGAGACGGAGGGCGCGGACATCGTTTCACACCTGGATCGCGTGCGAGGCTTGCGCGTCCAATACGGGAGCAGAAGCCATGAAAGGCGAACCGCAGGTCATCGAGCGGCTTAATGACGCTCTGTTTCTCGAGCTTGGAGCCGTCAACCAGTACTGGGTGCATTATCGTCTGCTCGAGGATTGGGGCTACACCAAGCTGGCAAAGAAGGAGCGGGCGGAATCGATCGAGGAAATGCATCACGCCGACCGGCTGATCGCGCGCATCATCTTCCTCGAAGGCCATCCCAACCTGCAGTCCGTCGCGCCGTTGCGGATCGGCCAGAACGTCAAGGAGGTGCTCGAATCCGATCTGGCCGGCGAATATGACGCGCGCACCGCCTACAAGCGCTCGCGCGATATCTGCCAGGACGAAGGCGATTTCGTTTCGATGAAGCTGTTCGAGGATCTTTTGACCGACGAAGAAGGACATATCGATTTCCTGGAAACGCAGCTCGACCTGCTTGCCTCGATCGGTGAGGAGAAATACGGCCTGCTCAATGCCGATTCGGCCAACGAGGCGGAGTAAGGACATGCGGGAATGCGGCGCCCCGTAGACTTTTCGCGCCGCGCGTGGCGGGCCGCAGTCGACGCCCTGCCGCTTCGGAAGACCCCGCGATATCGGATCGGTCGCGGGGCGTCGCTTTTGCTGGCGATCATGCTTTCCGCATCCGCCTTGGCCGATCAGCCCGCCGCTCTGCCGACGAGCCGCACCGACCTGACGCCGAAGGACCAGGCACGGGTTCTGGCGGTCACCAGGCCGACGACCGATTTCACCAGGCCCGAGCCGTTCGAGCTGATGCAGGGTGGCGCCGGCACGTCGCACAAGGACGTCAACCGCGATGCCTTCTCGCAATCCTCCGCCAATATCACCTTCGAGGAAGAAGGAACCTTCAAGCTCGGCAACGCGCTGTTCCGCAAGAACTGGGTGTCGTCGCCGTCCTCGACCCAGGCTTCGGACGGGCTCGGCCCGCTCTTCAACGAACGCGCCTGCCAGAACTGCCATTTGAAGGATGGCCGCGGCCGTCCGCCGGAAGGCGATGCCGGATCGACATCGATGTTTCTGAGGCTGGCGCGCGATGCCGGCAACGCCGAGGAAAAGACGGCGCTCACCGATCATAAGCTGCTGAACTTTCCCGATCCCGTCTATGGCGCGCAACTACAGGATCTGGCGGTTCCCGGGCTCAGAGGTGAGGGCCGGATGCGCGTCGATTATCAGGAGCAAAAAGTGACGCTCGGCGACGGCGCCGTCGTTTCGCTGCGCAAGCCGAGCTATACCATCGAAAATCTCGGCTACGGTCCGCTCGATCCGCGCACCACGCTGTCGCCGCGCCTGACGCCGCCGATGATCGGCCTGGGCCTGATCGAGCAGATCGCGCCGGCCGATATCATTTCGCATGCCGATCCGGACGACCGCGACGGCGACGGCATTTCGGGCCGGGCGAACATCGTGCGCGACGAGCTGAACGGCCAGGTGATCCTGGGCCGCTTCGGCTGGAAGGCGCAGACCGCGTCGATCCGCCAGCAAGCGGCCGATGCCTTTGCCGGCGATATCGGCATCTCGACGCCCGAAGTGCGGAAACCCTGGGGCGATTGCACCGCGGCGCAGCAGGATTGCCTTGCCATGCCGAACGGGGTGCAGCAACGCCTCGGCACGGCCGAGGCGCCGCCGCCGGTGATGGACCTCGTCACCTTCTATTCGCAAAATCTGGCCGTGCCGGCGCGGCGCGATATCGGCAAGCCTGATGTGCTTGCCGGCAAAAAGCAGTTCTACGAGATGGGCTGCATTGCCTGCCACACGCCGAAATTCGTCACCATGCGCGGCACGCCCAACAAGGCGCAGGCCTTCCAACTGATCTGGCCCTATTCCGACCTCCTGCTGCACGACATGGGCGAGGGCCTCGCCGATGGGCAACGCGTCGGCCAAGCGAGCGGCAGCGAGTGGCGCACCCCGCCGCTCTGGGGTATTGGGCTCACCGCGACGGTCAACGGCAATGCCTTTTACCTGCATGACGGCCGCGCTCGCACGCTTGCCGAGGCGATCCTGTGGCATGGCGGCGAGGGCCAGAAGGCGCGCGACCGCTTCGCCGGCGCCGCTGCGGTCGATCGCGAGGCGCTGATCAAATTCCTGGAGTCGCTATGATGTTGAAACGCGTCGCTCTGATGTCGAAACGCATGGCCCTCGCTCTTCCGTTCCTTCTGGCCGCCGTTCTTCCGGCATCGGCCGCGGTCAAGGCTTCCGATGTCATCGGCCGCGCGATCGACGGCTTCGTCCGCCCCGCCTATGCCAGCCTCGACGAACATGCGGGGGGCCTGACCATGGCGATGCACCAGCTTTGCGAAGCGCCGTCCGGGCAAAATCTCGAAGCGGCGCGCGCGGCGTTTTCCGGCACGGTCGAGGCCTGGTCGGTGGCCGAGATCATCGCCTTCGGACCAATCAAGGAGAACAACCGGCTGGAACGCATGCTTTATTGGCCGGACCGCAAGAGCATCGGCCTGAGGCAAGTGCAGGCCACGCTCGCATCCAAGGACCCGTCCGCCGCCGATCCGGCGCAACTGGCGCAAAAGAGTGTCGCCATGCAGGGCCTCGGCGCGCTCGAATATGTGCTCTACGGCGACGGCGCCGAAACCCTTGCCGGGAAAGACGATCCCTACCGCTGCGCCTATGGCGCGGCTGTCGCCGGCAACATCGAAGCGATGGCGGGCGAGGTGCGAGATGGCTGGCAAAAGCCCGACGGCTTCGCGTCGCTCTGGGCCAATCCGGGGCCGAAGAACCCGCTCTACCGCGATGGCAACGAAGCGGTCACGGAACTGGTCGGCGTCTTCATCAACGAGCTGGACATGATCCGCGACGTGCGGCTCAAGGGTTTTCTCGGCGCGAAGCCGGATGCCGACAAGCCGAAGCAGGCGATCTACTGGCGCTCGCAGAACACGACGGCCTCACTGGCCGCAAACCTGTCCGGCATCGACCAGCTGTTCCAGGTCTCCAGGCTCGGCGACGCTCTGCCCGCCGATGCGCAATGGATGGCAGAGTCCATCCACATCCAACTCAGCAACGGCGTGACAACAGCGAAATCCGTTGCCGGCCCGATCGACAAGGCGCTCGCCGACCCCGCGCTGCGCGACAAGCTCGAGCATTTCGCGCTGATCACCTCCAGCCTGTCGACCTTGATCGGCACCAGGTTGACCGCCGAGTTCGGCCTGACCGCCGGCTTCTCCTCGCTGGACGGGGATTGATGCCGTGAGTACCGCCCTCATCGACCGCCGCGATTTCCTGCGCGCCGCGGGCGTCGGCTTCGCCGCCGCCATGGCCCCGCGCGCCTGGGCCGACACGCTTGCCGCGGACGCGGTGTTTGCCACGGCGTTTGTCAAGCGCGACGGCAGCTTCGGCGCCGCCGTGCTCTCCGAGTCGGGGAAAATCTTGCACACGATCGATCTGCCGGATCGCGGCCACGACGTCACTTTCGATCCGGTGTCGAAGCGCTCGGTGGTCTTCGCCCGCCAGCCCGGCACCTTTGCCGTGGTCTTCGACCATGCCGGCCGCGACAAGCCGTTGACCATCGCCAGCATCGCCGGCCGGCATTTCTTCGGCCATGGCGTGTTCTCGCCCGACGGCGCCTTGCTCTACGCGACCGAGAACGATTTCGACAACGCGGCAGGTGTCGTGGGCATCTATGACGCGCGGGCGAGATTCAATCGCGTCGGCGAGTTCCCGACCTATGGCATGGGGCCGCATGAGCTGCTCCTGCTCGGCGATGGCCGCACCTTAGCCGTCGCCAATGGCGGCATCGAAACCCATCCCGACTACGGCCGCGCCGAGCTCAACATCGCGACGATGAAGCCGTCCTACACGCTGGTCGACCGCGTCACCGGCGACCTCATCGAAAAGCACGAGCTGCCGCCGACGCTGCATCAGCTTTCGATCCGCCACATGGATCGCGACCAGGTGGGCACCGTCTGGTTCGGCTGCCAATATCGCGGGCCGGCGACCGACCGGCCGGCATTGGTCGGCCGCGCCGCGCGCGGCAAGGAGCTCGAGCTTCTGGAGATGCCGCAGGACGTGCTCTCCGGCTTCCGCAATTACATCGGCTCGGTCGCCGCCAATGCCGCGACGGGCACGGTCGCCGTCACCTCGCCGGAGGGCAACTCGCTGGCCGTCATCGATGCCGCCAGCGGACGCGTGGTCACGACAAGAGCGCTGGTCGAGGTCTGCGGCGTCGCGCCCGACGGCGCCGGCTTCATGGCGACGACCGGCGCCGGCGAGATCGTCGTCGGCGCCGGCGTCACCCGTTCCGAACCGGACTATGTCTGGGACAACCACATGCTGCGCATTGTCGCGACGGCGTGATCGCCGCGCGTGGAAGCGAAGCCGCTTAACATTTCTCCGCCCTGGCCCTTGCGGCGGCGGCCTATGCCGGGCAGAGGGAATTGTGTTTCGATCCAGTTCGTTAACCGGCCTATGAAGCTGCCCCTATGAAGCTGCTTGCCATCGACTGCGCCGCCAATCTCTGCGCCGCCTGCGTCTATGACGCGGGCGCGGGGAAGGAGCTTGGCGGCGAAGTGCGCGACCTAGGCAAGGGGCATGCCGAGCATCTGATGGCCGTCATCGAGACGGCGCTGAAAGCCGGCGGCGTCGGCTACCCTGATCTCAACGCCGTCGCCGTCTCGATCGGACCCGGCTCGTTCACCGGCCTGCGCGTCGGCGTCTCGACCGCGCGCGGCCTGGCGCTGGCATTGAAAATCCCGGCGATCGGCGTGACGACGCTGGAAGCCCTGGCGGCGGAGGGTGCGAAAACTTTTCCCGGGCGCGCGGTGCTTGCCGTGCTCGATGCCGGCCGCGAGGAAATCCACGCGGCGCTCTATGATAAAGCGTTAGCTGAAACTTACGGACCTTCCGTAATCACGCTTTCCGGGGCGGCGACCATGGCCAACGGCGCCGATGCCGTCCTTGTCGGCACCGCCGCGCCGCATATTGCCGCGGCGGCGGGACGGGCCTTCGACACCGGCCCGGTTGCCGCCACCGCCGACATCGCAACCTATGCCAGGCTGGCCTCGGCCAGAGGGCCGGGCGAAAAACCCAAGCCGCTCTATCTGCGCGGCGCCGACGCCAAGCCGCAGGCGGGCTTCATTCTTCCAAGACAGGACAATGGTCCAAAGGGAGACCGTGATTCCAAGAAGCAGGAGGCGGTTTTGGGGAAAGGTCGTGGTCCAAAAGGAAGCGACGCCTGATGCGCATCCCGTTCTTTCAGCCGCGCCGCAGGGACTATGCGCTGGAGCCGCTGACGGTTGCCGACAGCGCCGCCGTCTCGGAGCTGCATCGAGAGGATTTCGTGCGGCCCTGGACCGACGGCGAGTTCGCAGCACTGCTCGAGCAGGATACGGTGTTCGGCTACGCCGCGCGCGAGACAGGGCAGGGATCGAAACCTCCTGTCGGTTTCGTGCTGGCGCGGCTCGCGGCCGGCGAGGGCGAGATCCTGACCGTGGCCGTCGCCCGCACGCATCGCCGACAGGGCCTTGGCTGGCAATTGATGGATGCGGTGCTGCGCGAGCTTCATGCGCAGCGCGCCGAAGCGCTCTTCCTCGAGGTCGACGAGACCAATGCGCCGGCGATCGCGCTTTATCGCAGGCTTGGCTTCATCCAGGTCGGTCATCGGCCCAACTACTATCGCTCGACCGAGCACGGTCCGACCGGCGCGCTTGTCATGCGCCGCGATCTTCGCTAGCCACAGTCGCGCATGACCCCGAAAATCGGCTCTGATTTTCGGAAAGGATCATGCGCCAAGCGGGAGTGTTACAGCGTCCTTTGCGCGCCCTAAGGCGCGCGGCGCTGTAATGTTGGGGCCGGAGTGAATGATCAAGAAATTGCGGATTTTCCTGGCGCTCTTCTATATCGTCGTCTGTTCGCTGGTGCTGGTGCCGCTGCAGATTCTGTCGATGAAGACGGGGCTGTGGCCCGAAACGTTCATCCTGAAGATCTGGCACGGCATGATCCTCAAGGCGCTGGGCATGCGGGTGCATGTGAGAGGTGCGCTTGCCAGGGAACGTCCAGTGCTGGTGGCGGCCAACCACATTTCCTGGACCGACATCATGGTGCTCGGCTCCTTTGTCGATGTGAAGTTCATCGCCAGGGCCGACGTGGAAGGCTGGCCGATGATCGGCATGCTGTCCAAGCTGCAGCGCACCGTCTACATCGAACGCGAGCGCAAGCGCACCTCCGGCGACCAGGCGAGCGAGATCGCCAGGCGCATGGCCAAGGGCGATGCCATGGTGCTGTTCGCCGAAGGTTCGACCGGTGACGGCAACCTTGTGCTGCCGTTCAAGAGCACGCTCTTCGGCGCCGCCTCGATGGCGATTTCGGAAGGTGCGGCGGACCAGGTCTTCATCCAGCCCGTGGCGATCGCCTATACGCGCCTGCATGGCATGCCGATGGGCCGCCGCCATCGGCCGATGTCCGCCTGGATCGGCGACCAGGATTTGATGCCGCACCTGAAAACCCTGCTTGCCGAAGGCGCGATAGATGCCGAGGTGCATTTCGGCGAGCCTGTGCCGTTCTCCAAGGGCTCGAACCGCAAGGAAACGGCACGGCTTATGGAAGCCAGGGTGCGCCAGATGATGCAGGCCGTCCTCGCCGACCCGGCCAAGAGCCGGTAGCCGATGCATTTCGCCCAAAGTGCGTAGCGGTTTTGGGATAACGACATACATAAATAGAAAAGACCTGAAGCGCGTCCTGTCGGTACAACCTGCTTCAGGCAGATTCGTCTGTTTTTTGTCACGGAAAGGCGCTAGAAGCCGCCCGATGGAATTGAACACGATTGAAAGCCACGGCATCGGCGCTGCCGCCGAGCACTCGGCCGGCACGGACCCGACGGCGAAAAAGGTCTTCGTCAAGACTTATGGCTGCCAGATGAATGTCTACGATTCCCAGCGCATGACCGATGCGCTGGTGGCCGACGGCTATGTCGCCACCGACGCCATCGAAGACGCCGATCTGGTGCTGCTCAACACCTGCCATATCCGCGAAAAGGCGGCGGAAAAGGTCTATTCCGAGCTTGGCCGCATCCGCGACATGAAAGCCGAGCGCGCCGAGGCCGGCCGCGAACTCCTGATCGGCGTCGCCGGCTGCGTGGCGCAAGCCGAGGGCGCCGAGATCATCCGCCGCTCGCCAGCGGTCGATCTGGTCATCGGCCCGCAGACCTATCACCGGCTGCCCGACGTGCTGGCGAGGGTCCGTGGCGGCGAAAAGATCGTCGAGACCGAATACGCCGTCGAGGACAAGTTCGAGCATCTGCCGCAGCCGAAGCGCGCCGAGCTTGCCAGGCGCGGCGTCACCGCTTTCCTGACAGTGCAGGAAGGTTGCGACAAGTTCTGCACCTTCTGCGTGGTGCCTTACACGCGCGGCTCCGAGGTTTCGCGCCCGGTGGCGCAGATCGTCGCCGAGGCCGAGCGCCTGGCCGAGGCAGGCGTGCGCGAGGTGACGCTGCTCGGCCAGAACGTCAATGCCTGGCACGGTGTCGGCGAAAATGGCGAGGAATGGGGTCTTGGCCGCCTGCTGTTTCGTCTGGCGAAAATCCCCGGCCTGGCGCGGCTGCGCTACACCACCAGCCACCCGCGCGACATGGACGATGAATTGATCGCCGCGCATCGGGACCTGCCGGCGCTGATGCCCTATCTGCATCTGCCGGTACAGTCGGGCTCCGACCGGATTTTGAAGGCGATGAACCGGCGCCATACGGCGCGCGACTATCTGGCGCTCATCGAGCGCATTCGCGCCGCCCGCGCCGATATCGCCATGTCCGGCGACTTCATCGTCGGCTTCCCCGGCGAGACGGATGAGGATTTCGAAGCGACACTGAAATTGGTGCGCGAGGTGAATTATGCCTCGGCTTTCTCGTTCAAATATTCGCCTCGCCCCGGCACACCGGGCGCCGAAATGGATGGCCATGTCTCGGAAGCGGTGAAGGACGAGCGTCTGCAGGCTCTGCAGGCTCTGCTTCTCAGGCAGCAGCAGGATTTCGGCTTGAGCCTGGTCGGCAGGACCATCGGCACGCTGATCGAGAAGCCTGGCCGGCAGGCCGGCCAGAAAGTTGGCCGTTCGCCGTGGCTGCAGCCCGTTATTGTTGACGACAAGGCCGGTGGAATCGGTGACATTATTGACGTACGAATCACAAGGACGGGCTACAATAGCCTGTTCGCCGAACTGGCCTGACGGGCCTCGGCAGATGAGGAGAGACGGTTGAGCGCTGCTGAACTGAAGAATCCGCCCCCGAACCAGGCGTCCGGGGCTTCCGACATGGCGCACATCGTACTGACCTTCGACAACAACAAGCTTGCCAGCGCCCTTTATGGTCAGTTCGACGAGAATTTGGCTCGGCTCGAGCAGAAGCTCGGCGTGGATATCCGTTCGCGCGGCAACCAGCTTGCGATCAAAGGCTCGGCTTCGGCCGCCGAACAGGCGCGCCGGGCGCTGGATACGCTCTACGGCATCCTGCAGAAGGGCGTCGACATCGGCCAGTCGGATGTCGACGGCGCCGTGCGCATGGCGATTGCCGCCGACGACCAGCTGACGCTGCCCACCTTGGAGCGCAAGGGCAAGGTTTCGGCCGCCCAGATCGCGACGCGCAAGAAGACGATCTATGCCCGTTCGCTGACGCAGGACGCCTATATGCGGGCGCTGGAGCGCTCGGAAATGGTCTTCGGCATCGGCCCGGCCGGCACCGGCAAGACCTATCTGGCGGTGGCGCATGCGGCCATGCTGCTCGAACGCGGCATGGTCGAGCGCATCGTGCTGTCGCGCCCGGCCGTCGAGGCCGGCGAGCGGCTGGGCTTCCTGCCCGGCGACATGAAGGAGAAGGTCGATCCCTATCTCAGACCCCTCTACGACGCGCTCTACGACATGATGCCGGCCGACAAGGTCGAGCGGGCGATCGCTGCCGAGGTCATCGAGATCGCGCCCTTGGCCTTCATGCGCGGCCGCACGCTGGCGCATGCGGCGGTGATCCTCGACGAAGCGCAGAACACCACGCCGATGCAGATGAAGATGTTCCTGACCCGTCTCGGCGAGAACTCGCGCATGATCGTCACCGGCGATCCGACCCAGATCGACCTGCCGCCCAACACCAAGTCGGGACTGGTCGAGGCGCTGCGCATCCTCGATGGCGTGCCGGGGATCGTCACGGTCCGCTTCAACGAAGGCGACGTGGTGCGCCACCCGCTGGTCGCCGAGATCGTCAAGGCCTATGACCGCGACGGCAAGCTGGCGCGAGGCCTCGGCGCCGAAAGCTGATCAAAGGCCGCATGGCTGCAGACAACAAATCCTCTGCCGGAACCCCGGTCGACATCGATATTTTCGTCGAGGCTGGCACTTGGCCCGCGGAAGCCGAGTTGACGCGTCTGGTCGAGCGCGCCGTTGCGGCTGCTTTTGCCGAGACCGGCGCGGCCGGCGCTTCCGAGCTCAGCGTCGTTTTTTCCGACGATGCCCATATCCAGGCGCTCAATGCCGAATGGAGCGGCAAGGACAAGCCCACCAACGTCTTGTCTTTTCCGGCTTTTTCGTTCCCGAAAGGCGGCAAGCTGCCGCCGATGCTGGGCGATATTGTGCTGGCTTCCGAGACGGTGTCTCGCGAGGCGGCACTGGAAGACAAGCCGGTTGCAAACCATATCACCCATCTTGTTATCCATGGCCTGCTGCATCTTTTGGGCCATGATCATGAGACCGATGCCGAGGCCGAGGAGATGGAAGCGATCGAGCGCGCGGCGCTTGCGAGACTTGCCATTCCCGATCCCTACGCGTAACAAAAAAGCTCAATTGACCCGATGGCGATGAACGACACACCAGAAACTGCCGCCCGTCCGGACGCCGGCAGTGCTGCCAAGTCTTCCGAAAAGACGGATGAGGGCTCGAGTCCGAGTATTCCGACCGGCAGCGCGGCCGCCGAGCCGACGCATGCCGGTCCTTCCCTCTTCGATCGCGTGCTTGGCCTGTTCCGGCACCGCAACGGCACCAGCCTGCGCGAGGAAATCGCCGGCGCGCTTGCCGAAACGGCGACCGATGCCGGCGCCTTCTCGCCTGGCGAACGCGCCATGCTCAACAACATCCTGCGCCTGCGCGAAGTGCGGGTCGAGGACGTCATGGTGCCGCGCGCCGACATCGAGGCGGTCGAGATCAACACGACGCTTGGCGATCTGCTCGGCCTGTTCGAGCAGTCCGGCCATTCGCGCATGCCTGTCTATTCCGAGACATTGGACGATCCGCGCGGCATGGTTCACATCCGCGACGTGCTCGCCCACATCACCAAGCTCGCCCGCGTCAAGAAGGGCCGCAGCAGAGCGAAGACGCCGGTGTCGACCGCGCTCGACCTTGCCCAGGTCGATCTTGCGCGCACCATCGGCGATCTCAGCCTGATCCGCCCGGTTCTGTTCGTGCCGCCCTCGATGCTTGCCTCCGACCTGATGGGGCGCATGCAGACGAACCGCACGCAGATGGCGCTGGTCATCGACGAGTATGGCGGCACCGATGGCCTCGCCTCGCTGGAGGACATCGTCGAGATGGTGGTCGGCGACATCGAGGACGAGCATGACGACGACGAGCCGATGATCACGCAGACCGGTGACGGCGTCTTCGTCGTCGACGGCAAGGCCGAGATCGATGAGGTCGCCAAGATGATCGGCGAGGATTTCGCCGCCGGCGAGCATGGCGAATATGTCGACACCATCGGCGGCATGATCTTCAACACGCTCGGCCGCGTCCCCGCTCGCGGCGAAGTGGTGCAGGCCATCCCCGGGTTCGAGTTCCACGTGCTCGACGCCGACCCGCGCCGCGTCAAGCGCGTGCGCATCGTGCAGAGCCAGAAAGGCGAGCGTCGCCGCCGCGCCGCGCGCACCGAGCAGGCCTGACACCGTCGCGACATGCCCGTCGACGATCCATTCAAGCATGCCGTTCTCGGCTCAGGCGTTTTCTATAAAGATCCGCGCGCGGCATTGACCTGGCTGCAGGCGGCCTTCGGCTTCGAGCCGAGCATGGTGGTGAGCGACGCCGACGGCCGGCTTGTCCATGCCGAAATGCGTTTCGGCGACGGCTACATCATCGTCGATTGCGAATGGGCCGAGCATGTCGCCAGCCCGGCCTCGGTCGGCGGCAAGAACACCCAGGCGGTCTATGTCCGGCTGCGGCACGATATCGACGCCCATTGCGAAAGGGCACGTGCGGCCGGCGCGGAAATTCTTCAAGAGCCGACGGATCATTTCTACGGCGAGCGCCAATACCGCGCTCGCGATCCCGAGGGCCATGTCTGGACATTCAGCCAGACCGTGCGCGTCGTCCCGAAGGGCGAGGCCGAGCGGCTGAGCGGCCTGCGGATCGAGGGTTGGCACAACTGAGCATTTTCAGCCAATGCGGAATCGCCTTGCGTTGCAGAAATGCGGCCAAGGCAAAGAGCTATGGCGGGAGACCGGTTCCCGTTATAGCGCGACGGTCTATCGGGCTGCGCTTATCTGGGTTTGGATCGGGCGGCGCAGCCTGTTAAACCTCTAGCTCCCTGATTCGCGCGACTTGGGAAGCTTGATGCAGCGCTTTGCCGGCCGGATAATTCTGCTGTGGGGGTGGCGGCGGGCGCTGGTGGCGTTTGCCGCCGGAGCGCTGGCGGTGCTTGCCCAGGCGCCTTACGATTTCTTCGCCGTCTGCTTCGTTTCGTTCCCGGTCCTTGTCTGGCTGCTCGACGGCGCCACCGGCGAGGCATCGGATGGCTGGTTGAGGCGCCTGAGGCCGGCCTTCGCCACGGGCTGGTGGTTCGGCTTCGGCTATTTTCTGGCCGGTCTCTGGTGGATCGGTCAGGCATTGCTGGTCGAGGCCGATACGTTCGCCTGGGCCTTGCCCTTCGCCGTTGTCGGCATCCCCTTCGCGCTGGCCTTCTTCTATGGTTTCGCCACGGTCGTGGCGCGGCTGTTCTGGAGCAGCGACATTGGTCGTATCGCAGCGTTAGCCTTCGGCTTCGGGCTTGCCGAATGGCTGCGCGATTTCCTCTTCACCGGCTTCCCGTGGAATGCCGTCGGCTATGCCGCAATGCCGGTTCCGCTCCTGATGCAGAGCGTATCGGTGACCGGCATGATCGGCATGAATGCGCTCGCGGTCTTTGTCTTTTCGCTTCCGGCGCTCATCGCCGCGCGCCGCCATCTCAAGCTCGGCCTCGCCTTGTTTGTCATCCTCGTCGCCGCCCATGTCGGCTTCGGCTATGTCAGGCTTGCGGCACCGGTCGAATCGAGCCGCGCGATCGATGTCCGCATCGTCCAGCCCGCTGTCGATCTCAGCGAGAAGTGGGATGCCTCGGTGCGCGACCGCATCTTCGCGACTTTGCTGGGGATATCGGGGAAAGCGCCGGAACAGGGCCACGCCAAGCCGCAGCTTATCCTGTGGCCGGAGACATCGGTGCCGTTCCTTTTCACCGAGCGTCCGGACGCGCTGACGGCGCTGGGCGACATGCTGGCCGACGGCCAGATGCTGATAGCTGGTGTCGTGCGAGAAGAGGGCGGATCGGCCAATGCCGGCAGCCGCTATTACAATTCCGTCGTGGCGATCAACGACAAGGGCGAGATCGTCGATGCCGTCGACAAGGTGCATCTGGTGCCCTTCGGCGAATATCTGCCCTTCGCCGACTTGTTCGAACGCTTGGGCATAGGCCAGCTCGTTGCCGGGCCGATGAATTTCGCCGCCGGCAACGAGCGCCATCCGATCGGCGTGCCGGGCGGCCTGCGCGCCGCTCCGTTCATCTGCTACGAGGTGATTTTTCCCGATCTCGTCGCTGCTGACGCTGTGTCCGCCGACTTGATTGTCAACGTCACCAACGACGCATGGTTCGGCGACACGCCAGGCCCGTATCAGCACTTCAGGCAGGCCCAGATTCGCGCAGCGGAGAACGGAATGCCTCTGTTGCGCGCGGCTAACAATGGCATATCGGCCGTCGTTGATTCGCGCGGGCGCATTGTCGATGCGCTTGCCGTCGACGCGCGCGGCGCTATCGACGCGCATGTGCCGGTTTCTGGGCGCTCCCTCCTGTCCGCCGAACAGCGACGCATTAACGGATTGCTGATCATGTTGCTGTTTGCGCTGATTGCCTTCACATTGAATGTAAGGCAGCGGCTACGGGTGAATTGACAGTCGGCACATTAGAAACTCATACTGTAACGCCTAAAATTTTCTCGAAGTCGGTTGGAGGGTTCTGTTGGGGCAGGTGGCTCCGGCTTCATATGGGCGGAACAAATAGAAAAAGCCGGAAAAATTCGGCGAGGAAAAAATGACAGAAGAGAACAAGAAGAAGCCGAATCCGATCGACATCCATGTCGGGAGCCGCATCCGGCTGCGTCGCAATATGCTTGGAATGAGCCAGGAAAAGCTGGGTGAAAATCTCGGCATCACCTTTCAGCAGATCCAGAAGTACGAGAAGGGCACAAACAGGGTTGGCGCCAGCCGCCTGCAGGCGATCGCCTCCATCCTGAGCGTTCCTGTCGCCTTCTTCTTCGAGGATGCCCCGGGCGAGGAGCCCGCCGGCGGCACCAGGGGATTTGCCGAAGACTCCTCGATGGCGTTCGCCATTGAATTCTGCGGCAGTCCCGAAGGGCTCCAGCTCAACCGGGCTTTCGTCAAGATCGGCGACGTCAAGGTGCGCCGCAGGATCATCGATCTGGTGAAGGCGCTCTCCGCCGAGGACGCCGATTGATTTGTCAAATGCCGCCGGCGATGGCGCATCGCCGGTGGCATAGCCGACCTTGCCTACATTCATGCCAGATCCGTCGCGCCGCTTGACGAGCGGCGCCCGGCACCGCTAACACGTGGCGCGCCAAAATCGGCAGCTTGCCGATCTTTTCAAGAGGGGACACCCGTGACGCGGCAGAATTATCTCTTCACCTCGGAATCCGTCTCCGAGGGTCATCCCGACAAAGTCTGTGACCGCATCTCCGACGAGATCGTCGATCTGGTCTATCGCGAAGCCAAGAAGACGGGCATGGATCCGTGGAAGGTGCGCGTTGCCTGCGAGACGCTGGCCACCACCAACCGCGTCGTCATCGCCGGCGAGGTCCGTGTCCCCGACACGCTTTTGAAGAAGGACAAGGCGGGCAACGTCCTCAAGGATGCGTCCGGCCACCCTGTGGTCAACCCGGCCAAGTTCAAGTCGGTTGCCCGCAAGGCGATCCGCGAGATCGGCTACGAGCAGTCCGGCTTCCACTGGAAGACCGCCAAGATCGACGTGCTGCTGCATGGCCAGTCGCCCGACATCGGCCAGGGCGTCGACAATGCCGCCGACCGCCAGGGCGAGGAAGGGGCCGGCGACCAGGGCATCATGTTCGGCTACGCCTGCCGTGAGACGCCCGATCTGATGCCGGCGCCGATCTATTACAGCCACAAGATTCTCGAACTGCTGGCAGCGGCGCGTCATGAAGGCAACGGCGACGCCGGCAAGCTCGGCCCGGACGCCAAGAGCCAGGTCACCGTGCGCTATGCCGACGGCAAGGCGGCGGAAGTCACGCAGATCGTGCTCTCCACCCAGCATCTCGATGCGAACTGGGACTCCAAGAAGGTCCGCAAGGTGGTCGAGCCCTATATCCGCGAGGCGCTTGGCGACTTGAAGATCGCCGAGGACTGCAACTGGTACATCAACCCGACCGGCAAGTTCGTCATCGGCGGGCCTGACGGCGATGCCGGCCTCACCGGCCGCAAGATCATCGTCGACACCTATGGTGGCGCAGCCCCCCACGGCGGCGGCGCCTTCTCGGGCAAGGACACCACCAAGGTCGACCGTTCGGCCGCCTATGCGGCGCGCTACCTTGCCAAAAACGTGGTTGCGGCCAAGCTTGCCGACCGCTGCACCATCCAGCTCTCCTACGCCATCGGCGTCGCCCAGCCGCTGTCGGTCTATGTCGACCTGCACGGCACCGGCAAGGTAGACGAATCGAAGCTCGAGGATGCGCTGCGCAAGGTGATGGACCTGTCGCCGTCGGGCATTCGCCGTCATCTCGACCTCAACAAGCCGATCTATGCAAAAACCTCGTCCTACGGCCATTTCGGCCGCAAGGCCGGTCGCGACGGCTCCTTCTCCTGGGAAAAGACCGATCTTGCCAAGGCGCTCAAGGACGCCGTCGCCGCCTGACGCCAGCGGACGCAAAGGATAGGCCGAGCCGGGCGACCGAAGGATTCTTCGGTCGCCGGCACGGCAAGACTATACGCCCGCAGCAGGCGATCGCCCTCGAAGGCGGCCTGCGCGAATACCGGGTCGACCTGACGGCGCAAGCGCCGGCCGATCTCAGGACCTTGTTCAAGGCGCAGGTTTCGGCGCTCCAGCTGGAAATCGGCTTCGGCGGCGGCGAGCATCTCCTGCATCGCGCGACGGAAGCGCCGGCCACCGGTTTCATCGGCGTCGAGCCCTTCGTCAACGGCATGGCCAAGATCATGACGGCGCTCGGCAAGGCGCCGCTTGCCAATCTCAGGGTCTATGACGACGACGCCACGCGCCTGCTCGACTGGCTGCCGTCTGGCTCGCTCGACGGCGTCGACCTGCTCTATCCCGATCCGTGGCCGAAGAAGAAGCACTGGAAGCGGCGTTTCGTCGGCGCCGCCAATCTCGACCGCTTTGCCCGGGTGCTGAAATCCGGCGGCAGGTTCCGCTTCGCCTCCGATATCGACAGCTATGTGAACTGGACGTTGCTTGCCTGCCGGGATCACGGCGCTTTCGCGTGGCAGGCTGAAGACGCTGCCGCCTGGCACCGGCCCTATGCGGGCTGGCCCGGCACCCGCTACGAGGCCAAGGCCATCCGCGAAGGACGGCGGCCCGCTTACCTGACCTTCATGCGAAAATAGAAATGGTCGGGCGGGCTTCTGTATTGCATATGGCGCAACGGATCGCTGTATTGCAGGGCAGGAGACAGTCATGGTCGCCTCGGTTGAACGTAAGGAATACCCGATCTCGATCCGCCTATCGGAAGCGGACGTGGCGATGATTGATCGTGCCGCCACTCTGCGCGGTCGATCCCGCGCGGATTTCGTGCGCGATGCTGCCGTGCGCGCGGCCGAGGATATGCTGATGGACAACCGTCTTGTCCGCATGAGCCCGGAAGGGTTCGCGGAGTTCATGGAGGTTCTGTCGGCCCCGGTCGCGCCGGTTCCCGACATGGTGGAATTGGCAGAACGATCGGCGCCTTGGGAAGCTGGTTGTACGACAAAGCGCTGAGGCGCCGCTCTGCCTCACGGCATGCGAGGTTGACGAACCAACTTGGTTCCACCACATTCACAATGAACCAGAATGGAGACAGGATGATGAGCGCCTTCACCGTACGGCTTCCGGATGAGACTGTGGCCAAGCTCGACCAATTGGCCGAAAAGGTGGATCGCTCTCGTTCCTACGTCGCGGCTCAAGCGATCGAAGACTATGTCGCCAGGGAAGAATGGCAGCTTGCCGAGATCGAGGCCGGCCTTGACGAAGCCGATCGAGGAGAATTCGCAAGCGAGAAGGACTTGGCCGGCATCATAGCGAAATACGTCAAGCCCGAACGATGAAGCGGATCCGCTGGACCCAACGGGCCGTGCGTCGTCTCGACCAGATTGGCGCCTTCATCGAAAAGGACAATCCAACAGCTGCGGCACGGGTCGTTGCCCGTATC
>NZ_VFWS01000610.1:0-1083 GCF_006443065.1 Mesorhizobium sp. B1-1-5
ATGGCCGCCTATGGGCTGAAGCCGTGCGTGGAGATCCCGTTTGCCGACTACATGTACCCGGCTTACGACCAGCTGACCCAGGAAGCCGCGAGGCTGCGCTATCGCTCGAACGGCGACTTCACCTGCCCGATCGTGGTGCGCATGCCGACCGGCGGCGGCATATTCGGCGGCCAGACGCACAGCCAGCGCCCGGAAGCGTTGTTCACCCATGTGTCGGGGCTGAATACCGTCGTGCCCTCGAACCCGCATGACGCCAAGGGACTGCTGATCGCGGCGATCGAAGATCCCGACCCGGGCATCTTCCTCGAGCCGAAGCGGCTCTACAACGGGCCGTTCGACGGCCATCACGAACGTCCGGTGACGCCGTGGTCGAAGCACGAGCTGGGCGAGGTCGCCGACGGCCACTACACCGTGCCGCTCGGCAAGGCCGCGATCCGCCGGGCCGGCTCCGCCGTCACGGTGCTGGCGTACGGCACAATGGTCTATGTGGCGCAGGCGGCGGCCGAGGAGACCGGCATCGATGCCGAGATCGTCGATCTCAGGACGCTGTTGCCGCTCGACCTCGACACCATCGTGGCGTCGGTGAAGAAGACCGGACGCTGCGTCGTGGTGCACGAGGCGACGCTGACCTCCGGCTTCGGAGCGGAGCTGGTCGCGCTTGTGCAGGAAAACTGCTTCTACCATCTGGAGGCGCCGGTGGCCCGCGTCGCCGGCTGGGACACGCCCTATCCGCATGCGCAGGAATGGGACTATTTCCCCGGTCCGGCCCGCGTGGGCCGGGCGCTTACGGAAACACTGGAAGCCTAGAACGGGGAGGCCCGACATGGGCGAACACATCATCAAGCTGCCCGATGTCGGCGAGGGCGTCGCCGAGGCGGAACTCGTCGAATGGCATGTCAAGGTCGGCGACATCGTGCACGAGGACATGATGCTTGCCGCCGTGATGACCGACAAGGCCACGGTCGAGATCCCTTCCCCCGTCGACGGCGAGATCCTGTGGCTGGGCGCCGATATCGGCGACACGGTGGCGATCGGCTCGCCCATCGTGCGGCTGAAGGTGGCCGGCGAGGGCAATGTCGTTGG
>NZ_VFWS01000611.1:0-1081 GCF_006443065.1 Mesorhizobium sp. B1-1-5
GCTCTACAGATTCTGATGGCGCGCGTCGCGGCGGTCTTGGTCTGGGTCGAAGCCGGTATGGAAAGGCGCCGGAGCCGCCGCATGCTGATGGAACTCACGGACTCGCAATTGCAAGACATCGGTCTTTCTCGCGCCGACGTTGCCGGCCGAGACTGGAAAACCGATCCTTTCCGCCCTGTTCCAGCCGATGGTCGCTAAATAACCATGACAGGCATCAAGCACCCACCGGGACAAACCGGAAAGCCTTACCTTCATCAACAGGAGAAAGAACATGCAGTTCATGGTCTTGACACGTCGGCGGACGGAAAGCTTCAACGACGCGGACTACACGCCCGAGAGACTGGAAGCCGAAGCCGAAGGCGTTCGCCGACTTTTCATGGCGAGCACCGTGCGACAAATCTGGAACCGCGGCGACATGGGCGGCGCTTGTCTTCTCATGGAGGCCGAAACGGAGGAAGAGGTTCGCTCGGTGCTCAATGCCCTTCCACTGTTCAAAAGCGGCATGCAGGAAACGGCCTCCATTGTTCCGCTACGGCCATATAGAGGCTTTGGGCCGCGGCAATAGAAGATGTCACAAGGCATGCATGGTATATGGGACCTCGGCCAAGCGATCCCTGGCTCCGCAGAGCTTCATTCCCCGCGCGTGCCTGGGAAAAGAACCGTCAGTCTTTGCTCGGCCGCCGTCCAAGCCCGCAGGTGGTAGCTGCGCAGCACGAACACGCTTGCAGCGAAGGCGAGCATCCCGGCTGCCACACCGAGAGCCATTCCGGCGCCGGCTGCCGCTGTGGCGGCTATGCCCGTAAAGACACCTGCGATGGCGCTGCTGATCACGCTCACCATTCCGGCCGTGGTCATGAAATACTGCAACGGCGATGGGCTGAGCCCCTTGTCCACGAGCACCGCCGAGCGATCGTCATGCGTGGGATGAACGAGGTAGCTTTGCATGGCGGGCGCGACTTCGACGTAGTAGTGCCGGATCCGCGCCATTCCACGGGCGTGCACCATGTCCTCAATGGCGACCTGCACGGCGCGGACGAAGGTGACCAGGCCGATGAAGAAAACGCAGGGCAGCAAGATCAGG
>NZ_VFWS01000612.1:0-1080 GCF_006443065.1 Mesorhizobium sp. B1-1-5
CATCGCCGAGGGGCGCGCCTGGCTGTTTCTCGCCGGCCTGATCATCTGTTTCGAGATCTGGTCGCGGAGCGCCTTCGGCGCCACTTTCGTGCTCAATCCGTTCAATCTGCAATCCATCGCGATTTTCGCCGTGGCGCCGCTGCGTTTGGCGACCGGGCAGACCTTCGTCATCATATCAGGCGGCATCGACCTTTCGCTCGGCTTCATCATGGGCCTTGCCGCGGTCATCGCCGCGCATGCCACCAACATGGCGGGCGCCGCCATTCCGTTGCCGTTGGCCATGCTGGCCGGCATCCTTGCCGCGGTGATCGTGGCCGGCGTGCCCGGCGTCATCAACGGCTTGCTGATCTCGCGGCTCAGGGTTCCGCCCTTCATCGGCACGCTCGGCATGTTCGGCGTCGCCCGCGGTGTCGCCTTCCTGCTTGCCGGCGGCACGACAGTGCCGGTACAGAATTCCTGGTTCGCACTGCTCGGCAACGGCAAGTTCCATGGCGTGCCCTATCTGGTGATGATCGCTGCTGTCTTCGTCGTCGTGATGCACTATCTGCTCAGCCAGACCCGTTTCGGCCAGCACAATTACGCCATCGGCGCCAATGTGCAGGCGGCGCGCCGCGCCGGCATCGACATCAGGGGCCACATCCTGCGGCTCTACGTGCTGTCGGCAATGTGCGCCGGCCTTGGCGGCGCGCTTTATGCCGCGCGCTTCACGGCGGGGGCAGCGCAGGCCGGCGAACCGCTGCTGCTCGACAGCGTCGCGGCGGTGGTGATCGGCGGCGCCAGCCTGTTCGGCGGCTCCGGCACGGTGATCGGGACAATTGTCGGCGCGCTGATGATCGGCCTCATCAATAACGGCCTGATTCTGATGGGGTTGGAGTTCAGCCAGCAGCTAGTCGCGCGCGGCGCCATCATCATCCTTGCCGTTGCACTCAGCCAGGGGAGGAAATGAGATGACGGTTCCCTATACGGCCATCGGCACCGTGGTTGCCAAACCCGAAACCCGCGATGAACTGCAAAGAATCCTGTCGGGCCTCGTCGAACCGACACGTGCCGAGGAGGGCTGCATCAACTACGACGTCCAGG
>NZ_VFWS01000613.1:0-1080 GCF_006443065.1 Mesorhizobium sp. B1-1-5
CTTGCGCACCAGCGCTGCCGTCGCCAGCATCGCGCCCATATCCGATATCCTCGGCGCGACATGGGTCTGGTAGTCCAGTGGCACCGAAATGGCGGGCAATTCGAAGAAATTCTTCGCCTGCGGCAGGAGCAGAAAACCGTCGCTGCCGTTGAGGGCCACGCGCGCGGGTTCCTCCGGCCAGGTTTCGCCCAGCCATTTCAGCGCTTGCGCCAACCGGCCGGTCACCAATGGCTGCGCCGCCTCGGCATTGTCGGTGCGGAACTCATAGGCGGCATCCAGTTCCGGCACGCCGGATGACAGTTCCTGCATCTTGCTGGCGAACATGCCACGGAAGAAGCCGACGACGGCATTGGTCCGCCGCGTCGCCACCAATATTCCCGGAAACGGTTCGATGGCTTCGAAGGCGACGATCACGCCTTTGAAGGCCGTCGATGAGCCCTTGCCTGTCCCTTCCCGCAGTTCCGCTTCGTAGAGCTCGAACGGAAACTCTTCGTAGCGGCCGGAAACGACATCGTCGAACGACTGCCGGTTGAACGGCCCGACCGCCTCGCGCCGCAGCCGGTCGAAGGAATTTGGCCGCCCGCCATGCGCGTAGCGCACGTCGCGGATGAAGCCGAAGATGATGGGCAGCAGTGTTTGGCGAAATGATTGCTGCAGCCGCGTCGCCGGCTTCATCGCCTGGAAATAAAGCAGGATCGAAACCGCGAAACCGACGACATAGAGGAACACATGCGGCGTCGAGAACCATTGCTCGTTGGGATCGGCGACCTTGTTGAACAGCCAGGCGATCAGCACCACCGTCGCCAGCACCAAACCGACGAACAGCGGCACCCGCCAGCGTACCTGCCGCACCACGGAGGCCCGCGCCGCTTCATAAGCCTCGATGTTTTTCCGGATGCCGGCAACCACGGCGTCGCCAGGTATGAAATCCGCTGTTTCCACCGCCACCCCCGCTTGCCTGGACCGGTTCATGATAGTCGGTTTTGTCTGAAGTATCGACTGTAGCGCCTCTTCAACAGATGCTTGCGCCGCCTCTTCATTCGCCAATCATCAGCGCTTGGAAAAGCGCCGACATGGCGA
>NZ_VFWS01000614.1:0-1079 GCF_006443065.1 Mesorhizobium sp. B1-1-5
CCTACAATGCCAAGGTCACCAAGATCGCCCAGAACGACAAGGGCGTGACGGTGACCTATGAGGACGCGAAAAACCCCGGAACCGCCCAGGAAGCCAGCGCCGACTGGTGCGTGTGCACCATTCCGCTCACCATCCTCAGCCAGATCGAAATCCAGGTCGGCGGCGCCATGCAGGCGGCGATCGGGGCGGTGCCCTATGCGTCCTCGGTCAAGGTCGGCCTGCAGATGAAGCGCCGTTTCTGGGAGGAGGACGAATCGATCTTCGGCGGCGTCAGCTACACCAACTTGCCGATTTCGCAGATCTCCTACCCCAGCACCGGCTTCAACGCCGGCGGCAAGGGCGTGCTGCTCGGCTGCTACACATGGAACGGACCGAACTCCTACGAATTCACCGCCATGACCCCGCAGGAGCGCGTGCAGAAGGCGGTGGAATACGGCGCGCAGCTTCACCCGCAATACAAGCAGGAATTCGAGACCGGCGTTTCCTGGGCATGGCACCGCTCGCCCTTCACGCTTGGCTGCGCGGGCGACTGGACCGAGGAGGCACGCAAGGAGCATTACGACAATCTGTGCCAGATCGACGGCCGCATCGTGCTGGCCGGCGAGCATGCCTCCTACATTCCCGCCTGGCAGGAGGGCGCGATCCTGTCCTCGCTCAACGCCATCACCCGCCTGCACCAGCGCGTCATGCAGGGATGAGGCCATGCCGATCCCTTCGTTCACCCCGTATCCCGCGAGGCATCCCATCATGAGCAGCTCCTTCAAAAGACCCAGCGGTCTCATCGCCGCCATGGCCGTCGCCATGGCGTTCACGGCCCCCGGCGCGTTCGCCGATTCGGCCGGCGTCACATTGAGCCAGGGCGATACTTTCACCGAAAAGGACGGCGCGGCGCTCTATGCCAATGTCTGCGCCGCCTGCCACCTGGACAAGGGGCAAGGCGCGGTCGGCGCCGGCCACTATCCGGCGCTGGCCAAGAACAAGAACCTGGAGACCGGCGGCTATCCCGTAAGCCTCGTCCTGCACGGGCAAAACGGCATGCCGCCGGTGGGGCAGATGATGAGCGACGACCAGGTCGCGGC
>NZ_VFWS01000615.1:0-1078 GCF_006443065.1 Mesorhizobium sp. B1-1-5
ATGCAACAGTGGTTGCGTGATGCGGGAGTGATGTCAAAGCCAAATCAGCAGTTGACGGCAACAACCGCCTTCCCCGTTGTCGAGCCCGGCGATCGCAGAGCCCTCCGGCGCATGATGAACCAAATTAATGGACTGAAGCCAGACATCATCAAAGTTCTTGTCGCCACCATAGACGAGTATTGGCTCGCTAACGGCGCACTACCAGAACCATCCCCGCATGGTGATCAACCTGAACCCTCCAGTCCCCGCCGTGAAGAAGTGCCATCGCGGTAGCGATTTCTGCAGTCTTGCGCTTGATGACAAGCTTCGGATCCATCGGCGCGGCTGCGCCTGCCGCCTTTCGTAATTCTGCGACCATTTCGTCTGTCCGCGTCTGATAACGCGGCTGGTATTCGATCAACTCGGCCTCCCAAACCACCTGAACGGCACCTCGGATAGGAACAATTTCCTTTCCACCTTGTCAACAAGGTTTCACGCCGTTCCTCACCATGGCTCGTAAAAACAAATAACGATCCCCGCTTGCGCTCTCGCCTGGCGCGCGCAATTGTGGCGCCGGGATTTTGGAGGGGGATGTGGAATGACAATTTCGACACAACAGCAGATGCTTATCGAACAGCGCGTGACCAACGAGGCCAAGTCGACGGGCGCCGCCTATCTACTCTGGTTTTTCCTCGGGACGCTTGGCGCACATCGATTCTATCTCGGGCGAACCGGCAGTGGGGTAGCACAGCTTCTGATGACAATTATTGGGTGGCTGACCGTCGTCCTGGTCGTCGGTATTTTCATTCTGATCGCGCTCGGCATCTGGCTTTTGGTCGATGCTTTCCTGATCCCAGGCATGATCCAAGCGCAAAAGGATCAGGTGCGGCAAAGCCTCACAACCAATGCAATGCTAGCGGTCGGATCGGCTCGCCAAGAGCCGCAGATGTAGCTCTGGGGAGGGCTTGGCTAATGCGTGTGAGAAAATAATGTCTATCAACAACAACGTATGGAACGCACCGGCGACCAAAGGTGAAATTGCAGGTCTAGCGATTAACACAGCGATAGCCGTGACCAAGATCATAGAATGTCTTGAGGC
>NZ_VFWS01000616.1:0-1076 GCF_006443065.1 Mesorhizobium sp. B1-1-5
CGAAGGCGACGCCGATCTTGCTTGCGAGCTCGTAAGCCCTCTCTTCGGTCACCCGGGACATGACGATCGCGAATTCCTCGCCGCCGAGACGAAAGGCGTCGACGCCCGTTCTGGCATATTTTCTGATGACTGCGGCGAAGCGGCACAGAACCTGATCCCCCACCGGGTGACCATAGATGTCGTTCGTCTTCTTGAAATGATCGAGGTCGAACATGACGACCGCCATGAACGGACCGAAGGCCCGTTCGCCATGGAGCGACATCAATCCCCGGCGGTTCATCAGCCCGGTCAACGGATCGGTCATCGTCTCGGCCTTCAGCTCGATCTGCGCCTGCAGGTGATGCAGGGAAAACGTCAATGCGCCGAGACCGGTCATGCAGGCCACGGCCACGACCGAATTCAGGCGTTCGGCCCAGTTATCGGGGGCTGCCCCGAGCGTCCATTGCCCCTTGGCCACCAGGACGACCGCGCAAAGTGCAAACGACACCGCACAGGTGCCGCCTAGGAACGAAACCACCAGCAGGATTTTGCGATCATGACTGCCGTTGAGCCAGAACATGGTTCCGATCGCCGAGAGCAGCACAGTCACCGTTACATAGGTAACGATGAAGCCTACCCCGTCGAGACCGAGGGAAGTCACCGCCGCGCAGATCGTCATGGCGGCCAATGTCGGCAAAATGGCACGCCGGTAATCCGGCACGCCGAGATACTGCATGGCCGAGAGGCAGATGACCAGGAAACCGAGGCTGAGCAATGCAAGCGCGACCTGGCAAAGCAGCGGATCAGGCTCCTTCGTGTATCGCCAGAACAGGATGACATGCACAACGAGCACGAGAATGCCGCACCCCACCGTCAGCACGAAGCTGGCCCGGGGCGCGGCGAACCAGATCGCGAACATGGTGATGCTGAGGCAGATGCCCGACAGCGCGGCTGCGAGCAGGAGCGAACTGAAATCCAGCATATTGGGCGGGGGTTCCCTGAGCGTCGGCCTTACCGCTGCATTCTAGGTCAGCGACAGCCATCAGACATGATTTTCAACTGATCTTTCGGCTGAGACCTTCGGATAGGGTTTACAA
>NZ_VFWS01000617.1:0-1076 GCF_006443065.1 Mesorhizobium sp. B1-1-5
GCATAAAAGGAAGGTGTTTCGATGTTCAGGTCAGGCGAGCGCCACCTGACCATCAACACCTTTAGTCGATCAGCCCCGACATGTCGGAGAACGCCATCGCCTTGCGCAGCACCTCGGCAAAGCGCTCGCCTGCCGCTTCGCGCGAACCGCTATTGTCGATCGAGGTGACGCCGGGTCCGGAGAGCGTCACAGGGGCGCTGCGCGCCAGGCGTGCCAGAACCTCCCCGCGCGACTCGCGGCCACGCATCGCCAGCCGCCCGGCCAGCACATCGGGCGAAGCGGTGATCTCGACGATGACCAGATTGGCATAGCGCTTTCGCAAGGCAGGGATGATCGCGCGCGATACGTTGGCGACAGCGACATGGCCGTTGGCCACTGCCCAATCGACCTCGGCCGGCAGGCCGTAGCGCAGGCCGTGCGCCTCCCAGGAGACGGCGAAGGCGCCGTCGGCTTCGGCCTCGATGAAGGCGGCATCGGCCAGCGTGTCGTGATCCTCGCTTGCCGTGTCGCTCGGTCTGGTGATGACGCGGCGCACGAACTCCAGCCGCGTCTCGTCGGCGAAAAGCGCCTTGGCATGGCCGATGATCGTATCCTTGCCGGCGCCGCTCGGGCCCACCACGGCAACGAAGACGCCGTCGCGTATCGGAAACGCCTCGGCCGACAGTTCACGCTCGATCAATGCCGAAGCCATCACGCGACCCGCCGCCCCTGCCGCCAGACCGTGCGCACCACCGGAACGTGGTCGTCGAGGCGCACGCGCACCAGGTCGGCCCGGCGGCCCTCTTCGATGACGCCGCGATCGGAAAGACCGACGGCCTCGGCCGGGTTCTTGGACACCATTGCCACCGCCTGCGGCAGGGAAATGCTATCGACGACGTCGCCGAGAAAGAAGGCGGACTGGATCAGGCTGAAGGGGATGTAGTCGGACGACAATATGTCGAGCAGGCCGTCGCTGGCCAGCGTGCGCGCCGAGACGTTGCCCGAATGCGAGGCGCCCCGCATGACATTGGGCGCGCCCATCAGCACGCCGAGCCCTGCATCCTTCGACGCCCTGGCGGAGTCCTCGGTGGTTGGGA
>NZ_VFWS01000618.1:0-1076 GCF_006443065.1 Mesorhizobium sp. B1-1-5
GATCCGGCGTGGCCGGAAATGACGCTGGAAAGCCTCGACCACGACCCGCGTCTGCTGGTCGAAAACACCCGATATTTCGACCCCATAGCCGTAGAGCGCCAGCATCGATTGCAGCGCCTCGACATCGGCGCCAGCGTCGCCGGTCTTCAGCACGGCGCCGCGCCTGATCGGTGCCGCCGCCACCAAGTGGCCGACGCCGGCCTCGAACAGGGCCCGCCAGGGAAACTTCTCGCCCGGATCGATCTTGCGCCCCGGCGCCACGTCGGAGTGCGCCAGCACCCGCTGGGGGGCAATCGCATGCCGGTTGGCAATTCCGGCACACAAGCCGATCACCGCATCGATCTGTCGCTTGGGAAAACCGGGATAACCCAATGAATGCCCCGGGTTGACGATCTCGATGCCGACGGAACAGGAGTTGATGTCGGTGCGTCCGAACCACGAACTCTTCCCAGCGTGCCAGGCGCGGTCGCTTTCCCGGACCATCTGCACGATATGGCCGTTCTCATGCACCAGATAGTGCGAGGAGACTTCGCTGGCCGGGTCGCACAGCCACGCCTCGGCCCCGGCGCCTGTCGGCATGCCGGTATAGTGCAGCACGATCATGTCGGGCTTCAGCGTCTCGCGCCGTGGCCCGAAATTCGGCGATACACTGACCTCGGCGCTCGGCTCGTCGGGCAGGAAGCCGCTCATGCGTGCCGCAGGCCCCGCTCGATCATCTCATAGGCGGTGTTGATCGCCGCGAGCCTCGTCGTCGCGATCTTGATGAATTCCTGCGGCAGGCCACGCGCGATCAGCCGGTCCGGATGATTGTCGGAAACCAGCTTGCGGTAGCGTTTCCTGACCTCCTCGAACGGCTTGCCGCGCTCGATGCCGAGCACGACATAGGGGTCGGCCGCACCAAGATTGACGTGCCTGGCAAGGATCGCCTCGTAGTGCACCTCGTCTATGCGGAAGATTTCGGCGATGCGGTGCAGGAACTGGCCTTCACGCTCATGGATCAGCCCGTCGGCCTTGGCGATGTGGAACAGGCCATCGAGTATATCCTCCAGCATCATGCAGTTCGAATGGCCGGAGCC
>NZ_VFWS01000619.1:0-1076 GCF_006443065.1 Mesorhizobium sp. B1-1-5
GCATACAGGTCGGTGCAGGCCAATCCCGCCCACAGCATCACCTATGTGCAACTGGCCGCCGCCTTGGCCAAGCTCGGCCGGCTGGACGAGGCGATGGCGGCAGCGGCGCGGGTGCGTGAGCTGCATCCGACGTTTCGCTACGGTCGGCAGTTCGCCGCCGTACATTGCGCCCCGGCGGTCGCGCAATGCCTCGGCGAGGCGCTGCAGGCCGCCGGTCTGCCGCAATAGCGCCGGTGCGTCTTCATGGAGACCGGCCTGGGCGGCAGATGGCGGATGGGCGGTTCTTCGGCGCCCTTACCGCACCACGCCCCTGCAAGCCCAGGCAACGTTCGCAAACGACCGCGCGCCATCCGGCCGGCCGGCCTCATAGGCATCGCGGACGGCGGCCTCGCTGCGCGTCCGCTCGGCTGGATCGAGCGTCATCATGTATTTACCGAGCGGGCCTTCGCCGGCCGCTATCGGCGCCCAATAGTCGTCGAAGTCCCGGTAGTCCATGCGGATCATCAGCTCGGTTTCGGTCACGTCGGCCAGGTCCTGCTCGACAAAAGTCCGCTTCATTTCGCCCGGCTGCATCATCGGCTGGAAGCAATAGCGGCTGCGCATCTGGCGTCCGCCTTCGCTGAGCGCGGCCACCGTGTCGATCATCATGCGCATGCCGGGCATGCCACCGAGATGATCCCACACGACGGCCGCCACCACGCCGCCCGGCCGCACCACGCGGCGCATCTCGCCCACCGCCTTGCCGGCCTCCGGCACGAAGTGGAGCACGAGCAGCGCCAGCGCGCGGTCGAAACCATCGTCGGCGAACGGCAAGGCGGTGGCGTCGGCTTGCTGGATCTCGATGCGCGGGTCGGTGTTGCGCCGCTTCGCCGCCTCGACGAAGACGGGCGAAAAGTCGATTGCCGCGATCGCCGCGAGGTCGGCGGATTTGGCCAGCTCGAATGTCAGGCTGCCGGTGCCGCAGCCGACGTCGAGGATCTTTTCGCCGCGGGCAAGCCCGGCGAAGTCGATGAATTTGGGCGCGCGCTTGCGGCTCCAGCGGCCCATGAGCTGCTCATATCCGCTGGCGTCATGAA
>NZ_VFWS01000062.1:0-28531 GCF_006443065.1 Mesorhizobium sp. B1-1-5
GCGCGACGGCCTCTGAACCGTGTGGCTTGCCGATCTTCACCTTCGAGCCGGTAAAGCCCTTGGCCTTCGCTTCCAGTGCATCGTCGACCAGTGCCTGCGTCTCGATATGCAGCCAGCCGCCCTCTGTCGTGTAGAGCGGGCAGCGGTCCTTGGCGCCGCCGGCAAGCTTCCAGAGCGGCAGGTTCTGTTTTCTTGCCCGCAAATCCCAAAGGGCGGTGTCGATCGCGGCCAGCGCGATCGCGGTGATGGCGCCGATGGTGGTGGCGTGGGTGGCGAATTCGAGCTCGTGCCAGATCGCCTCGATCTGGTCGGCGTCGCGGCCGATCAGGCGCGGCGCGAGATGGTCGGCCAGCAGCCGCATGACCGACGAGCCGCCGGTGCCGATCGTGTAGCTGTAGCCGGTGCCCGATGCGCCGTCGGCATCGGTGATGGTGACGATCGGCGTCTCCTGGCTGACGAAGCTCTGGATGGCGTCGGTGCGCTTCACCTTCGGCACGAGGTCGACCATGCGCAGCTCGATCTTCTCGATTTTCGCCATGTCAGCTCCTCAGCGACTTGCCGGTTTCGGCGGAGAACAGATGCGCGCGGCTGAGGTCGAAGCTCATGCCGATCCTGTCACCTGCTTTCAGCGGCTTCGGATTGAGCATGCGCGAGACCCAATCGGTGCCGTTGAACTCGGCGAAGACCAGCGTTTCGTTGCCGAGCGGCTCGGTGATGCTGACCGGCAGCTCGACGCGATGGACTTCGGTCTCGCCGCCGGAGCTCAGGCCGTGGCCGGTCGGATAGAAATCGTCGGGACGGATGCCGAACACGACCTTGTCGCCGGCAGCCGTCTTCGACTTGAACTGTCCAGGCAAAGGCAGGCTGTCGCCGCCGCTGAAGACTAGCTTGCCGTCGCTCACCGTAGCCTCATGCAGGTTCATCGGCGGCGAGCCGATGAAGCCGGCGACGAAGTGGGTCGCAGGCCGGCTGAACACCTCGTCCGGCGTGCCGACCTGCTCGATATGGCCTGAGCGCATGATGACGATGCGGTCGGCAAGCGTCATCGCCTCGACCTGGTCGTGGGTGACGTAGATGACCGTCGACTTGACCTTGGCGTGCAGCTTCTTGATCTCGGTGCGCATCTGCGTGCGCAGCTTGGCGTCGAGGTTGGAGAGAGGCTCGTCGAACAGGAAGACATCCGGATCGCGCACGATGGCGCGGCCCATGGCGACGCGCTGGCGCTGGCCGCCGGAAAGTTGCGAGGGGCGGCGCTCAAGCAGTTCGTCGAGGCCGAGGATGGCGGAGGCTTCGGCGACGCGCCGGTCCATGTCGTCCTTGGCCGCCCCCGCGATCTTGAGCGAGAAACCGAGATTCTCGCGCACCGTCATATGCGGGTAGAGCGCATAGGACTGGAACACCATCGAGATGTTGCGCGAGCGCGGCGGCAGATCGTTGACCATGCGCCCGCCGATGTCAATCATACCGCCGCTGATGTCCTCGAGGCCTGCGATCATGCGCAGCGTCGTCGACTTGCCGCAGCCGGACGGGCCGACCAGCGCGATAAATTCGCGGTCGGCGATCTCGAGATCGATGCCGTGCACGATCTCCATATTGCCGTAGCGCTTGGTGAGCTGTTTCAGCGAAACCGTTGCCATGGAAATCAACCTTTCACCGCGCCGGAGGTCAGGCCGCCGACGAGGTGTTTCTGGACGATATAGGTGAGGGTCAGCGCCGGGATGATCATCACCACGGCCAGCGCGCACATGCCGCGCCAGTCGATGGTGAACTCGGCCGTATAGTCGAGCAGCCCGACCGGCAGCGTCTTGGAATTGACGGAGCGGGTAAGCTGCGAGGCCAAAGCGAACTCGTTCCAGCAGGTGAGAAAGGCGAAGATGGCGGCCGAGGCGATGCCCGGGCGCGCCAGCGGAAATTCGACCTGCCAGAACGCCTGCCAGCGCGTGCAGCCGTCGATCTGGGCCGCTTCGGCAAGGTCCTTCGGCACCTGGCGGAAGAAGCCGTCGATCAGCCAGATGGTGAACGGCACGTTGAGCGCGACATAGGCCAGGATCATGCCGATATGAGTGTCGATGATGCCCAGCCGCACATAGAGGAAGAACAAGGGCAGCGAGAGCGCGATGCCGGGCACGGTGCGCGTCAGCATCAGGCCGAGGAACATGCCCGACTTGCCGCGGAAGCGGTATCGCGCAAAAGCGTAGCCGCCGGCCATGCCGATGGCCACCGCGATCACCGTCGAGGTGACCGAGATGATCAGCGAGTTGCGGAAATAGTCGAGCACCGGGATGCCGCCTTTGCCGATGCCGCTGAACATGGCGACATAAGCGTCGACGGACAGCTGCTGCGGAATCCAGACCGGCGGCTTGGCCATGATCTCGACCGTGGGCCGCAGCGACGACAGCACGATCCAGATGCCCGGCAGGCAGATCACCAGCATGGCAAGGAACAGGCCGACGCGGTGCGCGACAGTCAGCGCGCGGCGCGTGAGGCGGGCGGAGGCGTTCTCGTCCATTCTCACCACTCAGCGCCGATCTGCGCACGCGCCGCGGCGAGCTTGTTGTAGAAATAGACGGTGAAGGCGATCGACAGCAGGATCGAGAAATAGGCCATGGCATTGGCGAGGCCCATGCGGGCATCGCTGTAGGCGGTGCGCCCGACCAGCGTCCACAACAGCTCCGTGCGGCCGGCCGGGCCGCCATCGGTCATGATCTTGACGATGTCATAGGCGCGCGCGACATCGAGCGAGCGGATCGTCATGGCGATGTAGGCGAAGGGCATGACGAAGGGCCAGGTGACATAGCGGAAGGTCTGCCAGGGCGTGCAGCCGTCGACGCGGGCCGCCTCGATCGGCTCCTTGGGCATGGCGAGCAGGCCGGCCAGGATCAGAATCGCGAAGATCGAGGTCGACGACCAGATCTCGGCGATCGAGATGGCGATGAAGGCGAGATGGCCTTCGATCAGCCAGGGGATGGCGTCCTCAGTGATGCCCAGCGACTGCAGCGCATTGTTCACCAGGCCGATATTGTCGTTGAACATGAATTTGAACTGGAAGCCGACAAGGATCGGCGAGAACATCATCGGGAACATCATCAGCGTGCGCAGTATGCGCTGGCCGTGCGTCGCCTTCTCGACCAGCATGGCCAGGCCGAGGCCAAGCAGCATTTCGAGGTTCAGCGCGATGGTGAGCAACAGAACGGTGCGGCCGAAGGCCCACCAGAAATCCGCATTGGACAGGATCGACAGATAGTTCCTGAAGCCGACGAAGACGAAGAAGGTCTCGGGCCGCGTCAGGCGGAACGGCGTGAAGCTGGAATAGAGCGACAGGATCAACGGCAGCACCACCACTGCCGCCAGCACGACGATGGCCGGGAGCAGCAGCAGGAACGGCGCGGATGGCTTGAAGCCCTTCATCGGGACCCTGTGAGGTTTTGCATATAATTCGGGCCGCCGTGGGCAAGGCCCGGCCGAAACGGAAAGGTCCGCAGCGGCAAGACGCTGTCGCCTCCCCATTTCGCGACGGGGAGGCGACATTGGCAGCAGTGACTAGAGCTTGCCGGCGTCCTGAAGGATCTGCGTCGCCTTGGCGGCCGCCTCGTCCAGGGCCTGCTTGGACGTCTTGTCGCCAAGGATCGCCGCCTGCAGCTCGGGGTAGACGGCGTTGGATATCTCGATCCACTCAGGCGTCTGCGGCACGGCGAAGGCGTGCTTGGCTTCCTCCTGGAAGGCGGCGAGGACCTCCTTCTTGTACGGATCGTTCTCAGCCTGCTTCAGGTCCCAGTTCCAAACCGCGGTGCGGGTCGGCAGCGGGCCGGCGGCGGCTTCCAGCTTCTGGCTGTCCTCATTGGTCAGCCACCATACGAGCGAAGCGGCGGCTTCCTTGTTGGCGCAGTTCTCGGTCACCGAGAAGCCGTGGAAACCCGACCAGCCGGTGCGCTTGCCGGAAGAGCCCTTGGGCGCCACCTTCACGCCGACATTGCCGGCGACCTTCGAGGACTTCGGATCGTTGAAGAAGCCGGCCCAGCCCGGCCAGTCGAGGTTTATCGCCACGGTGCCGGAGGCAAAGCCCTGGCCGAGATCGTCCCAGAGGTAGTTGGTGGTGCCGGCCGGCACGGCCTTGGCCTTATAAAGATTGACGAACCAGTCGAGCGCACGGATACCGGCCTCGGAATTGAAGACGGGCTTGCCGTCCTTGTCGAGATATTCGCCGCCCTCGGCGACCACCATCTCGTAGAAACGGCCGTTGATCGCCTCTTCCTTGCCGGCGAACTGGGTGCCGTAGAAATTGGGCGGATTGGCGAAGAACTCGGCCTGGTCGGTGACTTCCTTCCAGGTGTCGGGCGGCGCAAGGTCATAGCCGTATTTGGCCTTGAACTTGGTCTTGTTGTCGGCGTTCTCGTAGAGGCTCTTCTGGTAGTAGAGCGCCGAGACGTCGAACTGCGCGCGCGGCAGCATCTCGAGCTTGCCGTCGATGGTCGCGGCCTTGATTGTCGACGGCACGAAGGCGTCGATCTCTTCCTTCGGCAAGAGCTTGCTGAGGTCGGTGTAAAGGCCGGTATATTGCGGCGCGAAGGACGAATGGTTCCAGCCGACGCACCAGTTGGTGCTGCCCGAGGCGATGTCGGACTTCAGCTCCTTGTCGATGTCGAAGCCGTTCTTCTTGGTCAGGATGTTGACCTTGGCGCCGGTCGCCTTCTCCCATTCGGGGATGCGCTCGTAGAGCTTTTCATATTGCTGGCCGCCGATCAGCTTCACGTCGATCGTCACGCCGGGAAATTTGCCGGGCAGATCGGCTGAAAAAGCGGTGCCGCTCAGCAGCAGGCCCGCCAGGCCGGCGGAAATGCCTAGAACCAGTCTCGTCATGTTCTCCTCCCATGGGCTCGCAGCGACGGTCCGCCGAGTGCGCGACCGATCGCTTAAGCTTCATTTATATGCAAATAGCATTTTCATTCCCGGGTCAAGCCGATTGTGCTTCCAGCGGAATGAAGTTCATGCATATATGCAGATCGAAATTCACTGGAGGGACGGGTGGCAGAGGAAGAAGATGGGGACCGCTACCGCGCGCCGGCGCTGGACAAGGGGCTGGATATTCTTGAGTTGTTGTCCAGCGTAGACGGCGGGCTGACGCAAGCCGAGATCGCCAAGCGGCTCGACCGCAGCCCGAACGAGTTCTACCGGATGCTCGACCGTCTGGTGCGGCGCGGCTATGTCACCAAGATCGACGGCGACCGTTACTCGCTGACGCTCAAGCTCTTCGGCCTCGCGCAATTGCACGCGCCGGTTCGCCGGCTGGTATCCTATGCGACGCCGATCATGCGGGAGCTGGCCGAAACCTCGTCGCAGGCCAACCAGTTGGTGGTGTTCGACCGCGGCGCCGCCGTGGTCATCGCGCAGCAGGAAGCGCCGCGCTATTGGGGCATCTCGATCCGCGTCGGCTCGCATATCAGCCTGTTCGACACCGGCTCCGGCCATGTGCTGCTTGCCTTCCGCTCGCCCGAAGAGCGCAAGATGATGATCGCCGAGCATCTGCAGAGCACCGAGCATCTCAACCTGACGCCGGAATTCTTCGCCCGCCTCGACCAGGTGCGCGACCGCGGTTACGAGATGATGGCGTCGCTGCAGACCGCCGGCGTCTACAATCTTTCGACGCCGGTGCTGGGGCCGGACGGCAGAGCCATCGCGGCGCTGACCATTCCCTACATCACCTTGGTCAACGCGCCCACGGCGCCGGACATCACGCTGACGATCCGGCATCTGCAGAACGCAGCGGCAAGGCTCTCGCAGCTCGCCGGGTCGGATGTGCCGCAATCGTCGTAATTTCTTATTTGAATAATCGATTTTCGGCGAATAGTGCCTTAGAGCGGGATGAACCCAAAGCAGCCGGTCATCCCGTTCTAACGCTTTGTTTTTTGGAGCATGATCTTATCCGAAAGTCTGCAACTTTTCAGGATCATTCTCCAGGCCACGGAGGATACGCCGCCATGATTATCGACACGCATCTGCACCTCATAGACCAGGCCGCGCTTCGCTATCCGTGGCTGTCCGGCGTGCCGGCGCTGAACCGCGATTTCTCCTATGCCGAATATGCCGCCGACGCGCGGCGCTCGGGCATCGAAGCCGTGTTGCATATGGAGGTGGATGTCGATCCCGCCGATATTGCCGCCGAGACGGCGCGGGTGAAGTCGATCGCCGGCCAGGCGGGTAGCCTACTCAAGGGCGCGATAGCCTCCTGCCGGCCCGAGGAGGCCGGTTTCGAACCCTATCTGGAAACGGTCAAGGCGGAGCCGTTCGTCAAGGGTTTCCGCCGCGTGCTGCATGTCGTTCCCGACGATGTCTCGGAAGGCGCGCTGTTTCGCCAGAACATCAAGCGGCTGGCCGGCACCGGCCTGACATTCGATCTTGTGGTGCTGCCGCATCAGATCCCGAAGGCAATGGAGCTTGCCGACCTCGCGCCAGACGTCCAGTTCGTTCTCGACCATTGCGGCGTGCCCGACATCAAGGGCAATGCCGAGCATCCGTGGCGAGAGCATATGGAAGCAATTGCCCAACGGCCCAACGTCACGGCCAAGATCTCCGGCGTCGTCGCCTATGCCGATCCGGCGACGTGGACGGTCGAGACGCTCCGGCCCTATGTCGAGCACACGATCCGCTGCTTCGGCTGGGACCGGGTGATCTGGGGCAGCGACTGGCCGGTCTGCACGCTGGGCGGCGGGCTGACGACCTGGGTCGCCGCCACGCATGCGCTGCTGGCCGGGGCAAGCGATTCAGAGCGGACCCGCTTGCTCTCGGACAATGCGCGCCGGCTGTGGCGGCTTGGCTAGGCTGTGAGAAACTCGCCTGCAAACTAGAGCAATTCCAGGAAAAGTGTGAGCGGTTTTCCGCCCGGAATTGCGTCAACACAAGGAGATAGGGCATTTCGCCGTTTCCGTGAAACGGTGAAATGCTCTAGTCGCTGTCAGCGAGCATTTGCGCCGGCACACCGAGTTCTGGCCCGGCGTCGGCGAGCCGCTGATCAAGCATATATATCGTGGCGCCATGCTCCGATGCGATGGCGAGATGCAGCGCGTCCCCTGCTCGAAGCCCAAGGTCGTGCCGATCGGCAAACTTCGCCGCTGCCCGGAACTGCCCACCCGTCACGCCGAGGACGGTAAAGTTCTCGGCGACCAGCCTATTGAACATGGCAAGCACCGCGGCGCGCTGTTCCAGGCTGATTTGTCCGGTGCGGAGCTTGATTGCAATGGCGGACGACATCTCGGTGATTGTCCAGTCACTAATGAGAAGCTGCACCGGGTCCTGTTCCGTGAGCCAAGCCTGAACACGCGGCGTCATCGCTTCGTTGGTCAGCGCCGCGACGACCAGCGACGTGTCGAGATAGAGCATCAGTAGCGATCGCCATCCCGCATCGACCGCACGAGGCCGGCGGCGCTCTGGGACTGGGCCGGCATCGCTGCCGTCAGCGATCGAAGCAGCGCGACATCGATCGGTTTGCGCGGCCGGGCTATGGCAGTGAGCCGCGCGACCGGCTTGCCGCGGCGGGTGATGTCGATCGAATCGCCCGCCTCGACCCGATCGACCAGTTCGCTGAGGTGGGCCTTGGCATCAGCCAGATTGATCGGATTCATGTAATGCTCCTGACCATGTAGATGGTCATATAGCGCATCGGGCTTGACAATTCCAGATCAATGTTGCGATGAGGAGGCCGCGTATCAGGCTGGTCATTTTCCTCCCTTGGTGCACTCGAAACTAGCCGGCGGCGGCCGGCGCGAAACTCTCCCGGAACAGGCGATTGATGTCGGCGACGACGCGGCGGGCATCCTGCCGGCCGGCAAGGCCTTCATTGATGCGGTCCGAAGCCCGCTGCTGGAAGGCCATATAGCCGTCGTGGCGCGGGCGCACCCAGGCGCCCTCGAGAGTCGCTCGCGTAGCACGATAGAAGTCGCCGGTCGCGGCGTTGACGGCGTCGTCTTCCCAGGCCGCGGCATGGCCGGGCTGGCCGCCTGCGGCAGCATAAGGGCCGCGCTGCACGTCGCCGCTGGCGATCCAGTAGGCGAAGTCGATCGCCGCCTCGGGCGCGGCGGAAAAGGCGGAGACGGCAATGCCGGTGCCGCCCAGCGCCGAGCCGATCGGGCCGTTGCCGCTGGCGACCGGCATGTCGGCGAAGGCGAGGCGGTGCGGCCGGAAACCTGTCACCGCATAAGGAACATAGCCGTAGATCAGCGGCGCGCAGGCGATGCGCGAGCCGGGCTTGGCCATCTTCTCGAAGACGGCGATCGGATCCATCGACAGGCATGCGGGATCGACCAGAGCCGCGATCTCACGCAGCATCTCGAAGGCGGTTTCGCCGGTCTCGCCATCGACAAGGTCGGCCGAACCGTCGACCGTGCATGGCCGGCCGAGATCGGCGGCCAAAGTGTAGAAGCACATCAGCGAATGCGGCGGCCTGAGCGGCAAGAGCACGCAGCCCTGCTCGGCAAGCGCCAGCACTTCAGTCCAGATCGCCGGCGCGGCTTCGATCAGATCGGGCCGCCAAGCCAGCACCTGGGTCGCGGCGTCGATCGGGAAAGCCCATTGCCGGCCCTGCCAGGTATAGCTCGGATAGGACTGGCCGACGCTTGCCGCAGCCAGCGCCTCGCGTTCCGCCTCGCGTCCGGGCACATCGAGCGGCGCCAGGCATTTCTCGGCGGTGATCTGGCCGACATGCGGGTGGTCGATGACGATCAAATCATAGGCGCGGGCGAGCTCTTCCACCGGGAAAGACTCGAAATCCTGCAGCGAGCGCTTTTCCCATTCGATCGAGACGCCGGTCTTTTCCTTCCACAGCGCCGAGCATGCCACCATCGGGTCGTAGCCGCGCGGATGGTTCCAGGTCATGCCTTTCAACGAAACACCGCTCACAGCCCGAACTCCGCGCGGATTTTTTCGCTGTGCTCACCGATTTGCGGGGCGGCGCGATCCACCTTGGCGCGCGCGCCGTCGACGCGCAGAGGTGTGCGGGTGGTCAGGATCGAGACATTGTCCTCACGGGTCACCGTCTGCAGCATGTCGAGCGTCTTGAAGCCGTCGCTCTGCATCAGTTCCGGCCAGGTCAGCACTTTGGCGCACCAGACATCGGCGGGCTCGAGGACGGCCAGCCATTCGTCGATGGTTTTCTCGGCAATGCGCCTGGCGATGATCGCCTTGATCTCGTCGCGGGCGGTGAACCAGGTCTCCGGCTTGTCGCGGAAAGGGTCTAGCTCGGGCAATTCGAGCAGGTCGGCTATCTTCGGGATCGGCGTCATGGCAATCGCCAGGTAGCCGTCCTTGGCCGGATAGACGCCGTATGGCGCCGAGAGATAGGCATGGGCGCTGCGGAAGGACGAGCGCTTCGGCAGGCGGCGACCGTCGTTGAGATGCGTGGTCAGCACCTCGAACTGGAAATCGATCAGCGCCTCAAGCAGGCTGGTTTCGACATGGCCGCCCTCGCCGGTGATGCCGCGCCGCACCAGCTTGGCGAGGATGCCTTGGGCGCAGGCGGCGCCCGCCAGCATGTCGGCGACCGCTAGGCCGAAAGGCACCGGCCCCTGCTCCTCGTCGCCGTTCAGCCACATCACGCCGGAACGAGCCTGGGCGAGCAGATCCTGCCCTGGGCGCTTCACCCATGGCCCTTCCTCGCCATAGCCGCTGATCGAGGCATAGACGAGCCGGGGGTTGATCGTGCTGACATGCTCATAGTCGAGGCCGAGCCGCTCGATGACGCCCGGCCTGAAGTTCTGTATGAGCACGTCGGCCTTGGCGATCAACGCGCGCAGCATCGCAAGATCGGCCTCGTTCTTGAGGTCGACGGCAAGGCTCTCCTTGCCGCGGTTGATGGCGTGGAAAATGGTGGAATCGCCGCCGATCTCGGTGTCGCTGAGATAGAGCCGGCGCGACAGGTCGCCGCCATCGGGCCGCTCGATCTTGATGACGCGCGCGCCGAGGTCGAGCAGGCGCAGCGAACAGTAGGGTCCCGACAGGAACTGGCTCATGTCGACGACGACGAGGCCGGTCAGCGGAAGTTCGTTGTCAGCGGCCACGATTCACTTCTCGGTCTTGCCGACGAAATCGGCCGGGTTCTGGTATTTCACCGTCTGCAGATGCTCGCAGTAGAGCACCAGCTCTCCTTCACCCTTGAAGACTTCATAGCTGGCGCGGATCAGGCCCATATCCCGGTAGCGCGGCTTTTTGTCGAGGTTGGTGCGTATCGAATAGATGGTGTCGCCGATGAAGACCGGCTTGATGAAGCGCAGTCTGTCGTAGCCATAGGAAAACGCGTTGATGCAGTTGGTGGCGACCAGGCCGAGTCCGGCCGAGAAGACGAAGGCGCCCGCCACCAGCCGCTTGCCGAAGATACCTTCCTTCTCGGCGAACATCTGGTCCTGCACGTAAGGATGGATATCCAGCACCAGCGCATTGAACATATGGCTTTCGCCTTCGGCGATGGTGCGGCGAAGCGAGCGGATTTTGTGGCCGACTTGCCAGTCCTCGTAGAACCAGTTTTCCGAATTCCAGACAGGGATGTCGGCATGCGCCTCAGGCATGTCGGCGGGATGCGTCGAGGCGACGCCGACGGTCGGCGAGAATGCGCTCATGATCCTCTCCGGGAGCTTCCGGCGCGGCCTGCAAAGCGGTTCCGGGCACGATGCCGGATGGCGAGACGCATGGTCGCTTTCCTCCCACGGTTTTCTTTTGTGAATAATATTTTCACATATGGGATTGCCTTGCAAGCGACGATCGGCGAAATTTTCGCAAGGCCGACACCAGCGGAGGAGCCGCCGGCGACGCCAGGAAGATCGATGCAAAGCGCCTGTCTTGCTTTGTCGGCAGCCTTCAATCGCGAGGCGCCCTGTTTCAGGGCGCGCGATATCGGCCTCGGCGTCTACACCTTCGACGGGACGACGCTGCCGTGCCGAAGCTTGCCGAGACCGACGACGTCGACAAACTCGGCCTTCCTGTCGGCGACGCCGGACGGCTCGTTCAGCCAACCAGAATGCCGACCGGATCTCGATCTTCGCCCGCTACGAAACGCGCGGCCGGCTGATCGATGCCGGCCCAAGCCGTCGAGATCGGAACCCCGATGAGCGTGCGGATCGCGCAGAACCCGCTTTGACCTCAGTGACCGGCTTTGCTCACTGGCTGACTCGGGCGAAGGAACCGGCATAGGTCTGCCCCGCCAGCGCGTAGGTGACGTTGAGCGTTCCCGGCGACGGCATGGTGGCGGTGATGTCGGCGCCGTTCGGCAAGCGTCCGAGCTTCAACGTGTTGCCGGAAATCCTGCCGGAGCCGTCGGCAACGCCCGGCTTGTTGTCGGCCAGATCGCCCCATGCGTAGCTGGCCGTCACCTGCCCGCCTGAAGACACGGTCAGGACCGCCAGCTTGCCGTCATACATGCCGTTGAGCTGTCCCGCCCATATGCCGGAGAATGCGGCGTATCTGGCCGGAACGCCCTTGCCGGGGGGAACGATCGCGGCCGCCTCATCCAGCACCGCCGAATTCGGCGAGGCCGGAGCGGGAGCGGCGGCGGGAGCCGGTTGCGGGTCAGCAACAGGCTGTGTGTCTGGGGTCGATTGACAAGCAGCAAGCGCGACCGCAATGCAAAGCATCGGCAAAAGATTGTTTTGTCGCGCAAGCAGCCCGGATCGAACAGGTCCCTGCGCCGGATTCCCACCCAAAGCCGGAATTCTCATAAGCATCCCTCTGACGGGAAGCCCTTAGCCTAGTTGCGGCCACCAGCATAGCGATTTCCTTGGCCGTTCATCTCACCGGATACGACCTGCGTCGCATCCGTTGGAGCGGCTTCCCGGAACGATATCTCCTCTTGCAAGCATCCATCGACGCTCCGTCGCGGGCATGATGCTGGAACTCCCGCCAATGCCCCGCGTTCCAAAAGAAACCAGTAGCGAGCGCGCTCCGCCGACGCGAGCAAAGATCGTTCGTTAATTCCTTCGCGAACAACGCGATAAGTGCACGGAGTTCCAGCCATGGCTTTCACGCTTGAGAGTCCAGCCTTTGAAAACGGCCAGACCATTCCTGAGCCCTACGTCCGCAACGGAGGCAATTTGTCGCCTCCCCTGCGGTGGAAGAACGCACCGGCCGGGACCAGAAGCTTCCTGCTCGTGGTCGAGGATCCCGATGCGCCGCGCGGCATGTTTCGCCATTGGGCGGTCTATGACATTGCCGCCGGCCGAGACCGCTTGCCGGAAGGCACCGCTGGACCGGAAACTTTCCACCAAGCCGTGAACGACTTCGGCAATGCCCATTATGACGGTCCCCAGCCGCCAAAAGGGCACGGCGTTCACCATTATCACTTCCGCCTTTCAGCACTCGACGTTGAGGCGCTGGAATCCGGCGGAGAACCGGAAATCGCGAATCTTCTGGCCCAGGCGAAGCCGCATATGATCGCCACTGCCGACCTCGTCGGCACATATGAAAGCCGCTGATGCGCGATCTGGCGCATCCTGTCGGCATTCGATCATGCCCCCGTTCGAACGAGGAGAAAGACAATGCCGGACAAGAAAACCATCGAAAAGGCGCGCGAGGACAAGCGCGAAGGCAAGTCGGCAAGCACGCAGGCCGGTGAATTCGTTCACGCGGAAATCGACAAAGTCCGCAAAGGCAAGCACGGCGCCCGCTCCACCAAACAGGCGATCGCCATCGGCCTTTCGGAAGCGCGCCGCGCGGGCGTCGACCTGCCGCCCCCCAAAAAAGGCGATGTGAAGGACAGCACGCGCAAGAGCGCCAAATATGCTTACGAGGCAGGCCAGGGCGATCGGAAGCCGAAGCGCCAGCCGAAGGTCTCGAAGGCGGTATCGAAGGTGCTTGAGGGCGAGCCGAAGAGCACCGCCTCCCACAAGGCTCTGTCGAAGCAGGCCAAGAGCGCCGCATCCGGCCGCACAGCCGAAGAGCGGTCGGCGGCGGCGAGGAAAGCCGCGCAGACCAAAGGCGCCGCCGGACGATCGGCGGCAGCGCGCAAAGCAGCCAGAACCCGCGCCCAGCGCGGTTAGGGCAATTCGAGTGCGAGCGGTTTTCCGTTCGCGCAATTGCTCAGGAAGGACTGTTTGGTGGAGCCAATCTCCGTAAAACAACCGTCCAAGTCCGCCCCGTGCGGTCCAAAGACCGTTGGAAAATCAGCATATTAAGCCCTCCCACCGTCTAGCTACGTCCACCGCGATCCGATAATATCCCTAACACTGGTTAGGGTTATGGTTAGGGTCGGGCAATGGCGAGAGAACTGAATAAGCTAACGGATGCTAAATGCAAGGCGCTCTCAAAGCCCGGCCTCCATGGCGATGGAGGCGGTCTATATCTCAACGTAAAGGCCGGTGGCGCGAAGTCGTGGTCCTTCATATGGCGAGAGGGCCGGCGGCGTCGCGAGGGTGGGCTAGGCGTTTATCCGGCCACGACACTTGCGTCGGCGCGCAGGACGGCGACGGAGTACAGAGAGGCGATTGCCGAAAACCGCGATCCTATCGCCGAGCGGAGGCGCCAGAAGGCGGAGCCCAACTTCGGTGAGGCCGTCAAACTGTTCCTCGCGGACAATGAGGCGGCTTGGCGAAACGAGAAACACAAATACCAGTGGGGGCAGACGCTTGGCGATGCTTATTGCAAGTATCTGCGGCCTATGAAGGTTTCGCAGATCATGACCGACGATGTCCTGAAGGTGCTTAGGCCGCACTGGAACACTAAATCGGAGACGGCGAAGCGCCTGATGGGCCGGATCGAACGCGTCTTGGCCTTCGCGAAGGTCAAGGGCTGGCGCACAGGCGACAATCCGGCGGCTTGGCGCGGAAATCTTGATGCGCTGTTGCCGAAGCAAAAGAAGTTGCTTGCGCGCGGTCATCATGCGGCAATGTCTTACGCGGACGTGCCCGCGTTCCTGAAGTCGCTGCGACAGCAAGACGGCATAGCGGCGCGAGCGCTTGAATTCGTGATCCTCACGGCCACGCGCTCCGGTGAAGCACGCAATGCCGCATGGAGCGAGTTCGATCTTGACGCGGCACTGTGGACTATACCGGCGAAGCGCATGAAGGCGGGAAAAGTGCATCAAGTCCCACTCTCCAAACCGGCGCTGGCGATCGTGAAGGCACTTCACGATACCGGCACGGAGGGCGACGCGGACGGAGCCGGCTTTGTGTTCCCCGGCTATAAAGGCAAGGCGCTTTCGGACATGGCCTTCAAGCAATTGATGAAACGCATGAAGGTCGAGAATTGCACCACCCACGGCTTCCGGTCGTCATTTAGGGATTGGGCCGGAAACGAGACGGAAACGCCCCGCGAGGTCGCGGAGCATGCCCTCGCCCACATTGTTGGCAACGCGGTCGAGAACGCCTATCGCCGCTCCACCGCACTAGACAAACGCCGGAAGCTTATGGACGAATGGGCGGGCCATCTGTCGACAACCAAAGATGGCAACGTCGTGAAATTCAGTCGCAAGAAGGCGTAGGCGAAGTTTTCTATTTTGTGATAGTGGCCTATATTTAGGCCGCCGAAATATCGGCGAATAGAAATGCACGCCGTTGGACTAGCGTGTATTGACTTTCTAGCGAAGGTCCGATATTTGGGTTTAATGGAAACGGGAAAATCCGTTTGCAGGGCTCGGCCACGAAAGTGACCGGGCCTTTTTTTGTATCCAGCCGCAGGCCGCCCCTAGTCTAAGAGTTTCCGCGAGCCCGCCACTTCATCACCACGCCCGGCCCTAGCGCCGGGCTTTTTTTGTTTCTGCGCGCTGTCCTTCTACGAGGGGCGGCGCGCTTCCGTTTGGGGAAAGCTATGAACAACGAAACCACCAACCGTAGCCCTGCCATCCGCCTCTACAGCATTCCGCAGGCGGCGAAGGTTCTAAGCATCAGCCGATCGACGCTCTACAGCCTGATCGGCGCCGGCAAGGTCAAGGCGGTCAAGCTTGGAAAGCTGGCGCGCATCCAAGACATTGAGGTCGACCGCTACATCGCAACGCTCCCGGCGGCCGAAATCGGTAGGGGTCGGGCGGATGGCTAATCGAGTTTCCGGCGGCAAATCCGACAAAGGGGCGCCGGGGTCGAAAAGTGGCACGGGCCGCCCCCGCGCCCTGGACGCCGACGACAGAACCTTGGCGTCAATTCGGGCGCTCGCCCAGATCGATGCAACCGAAGAGGAAATAGCGTCGGTCTTAGGGGTCGCCACTTCGACTTTTCGCGAATTCAAGAAGCGCGAGCCGGAAGTCGCCGACATCATCGAACGCGGTCGCGCGGAAGGGCGGGTATCTCTCCGCCGCACCATGCGGCGCATGGCCGAAAAGAACCCGGCGATGGCGATATTCCTCGCAAAGAACAAACTCGGAATGGCCGACAAGGTCGACACCAAGAACACCGGCGACATCACGATCATCGTCGATGCGGAAGACGCGGAGTGCTAGCTGTGAAGAAATTTGTCGACCCTCGCGACCCCTTTCGGGTCCGCCGACGCAATGCGCCGAAGGGGGCGCCAATGGCGTTCATAGAGGGCGCCCTTCTGACCGAAACCGATGATTGCATTCCATTTCCCTTTGGTCGCAATGCCGATGGCTATGCGAGGCTCGGAAACGACGAATACGGCCACGTCGTAGTGTGCGAGCGCGCGCATGGTCCGCGCCCGACGCCGGACAGCGTAGTGGCGCACAGTTGCGGCCATGCACCATGTGTCAACAAGCGTCATGTCCGATGGGCAACGCATGCCGACAATGCCGACGACAGGGCGAAGCACGGCACAAACCGGCGGCCTAAAGTTGGGCCACGCGAGATCGAGTTCATCGGAAGCGAGCTAGCCCACGTCATGCGCTTCCGCGACATTGCAATCATGCACGGCGTCTCCGGTTCGACGATAGCCAGCATTGTCAGGAAGGTTGCCGGGGGGCGACGATAGATGGCGCGCGATACCGGCAGGCACGTAAAAGGGCTATTCGTAAAGATCGCCAATGCCGATCTCCCCTATCTAGACGCGTTGCCGACGGACACCGCGAGGTGGGCCTACGTGGTGATAACCGCCAGATATTGGCGCGACGGGGATCACAGAAATCCGATGTCGATGTCGGCGCGCGATCTCGCCGGCCTGCTCCGCTGCAATAAGGAAACGGCAAGCCGGGTTATTCGCGACCTCGTCGAGGCCGGGTTTCTTGTGACGGCTCGGGAGGGCGCCATGCGCGGCAAGATGAGCGGGCGGTCATCCGCCTATCGGGCAACGTGGCTTAATGTCGACGAGGTTCCCGGCACCGCCACTTTCGACTATCGGGCCAAAAATCCAACGTCCGGCGAAACCGGACAGGAACGTACGGAAAAACCGGACGTTGAAAGGGCTGTCGAAACGCCGACGGCAAAGCCGCCCAAAGCCAATGGGCGCAAGGGGTTCGAGGCGGCAAATTCCGATGTCTTTGCGGCGCCGCCTAGCGGGACGTACTCTTTAAACCCTAAATATAACACTCCAGAGGCCCCCGAAAAAATTTGGGCCGCGCCGTCGCCGGTCGCCTCGGCCGTCGTGTCGGCTCTCGCCGTCATCGATCGGAGCGGGCGGAGCGCCGAGCGCATCCTCGCTGAGTTCGAGTTGAGAAAAGCGCAATGACCAACGCAGAGAAAGGGAAGGCAATGAGCGCGATCGTGATCCCATTTCCAGCCGCTAGGCGCATGGGCAAAATCCGGCGGGCGGCGCAAGAGCTAATCAAGCGGGCGGGTGAGCGGCGACAAGGCGATGGCTACTGGCGTCACGTGGTGCGCCAGATGGCCGACGGAATGGCGGCGTCCGGCGTCGATGGCGATACTATCGATCGGGAGTTGAACGACTTCAGCCGGGCGGTCGGATTTGAAATGGCGCGGCTTCAGACGCGTCACGGCGGGGCCGCTTGACCATGTTCCGGGGCTTCATCGAAAATCCCGGTCCTTTTGCCGCGCTGGAGGAATGGGAGGCATTCCGCGAGAGCATGCTGAAGATCGAGCCGCGCACGCCCGACGTGCAGGCGTTCATTGACGAGGCCGACGCGGCAATCGACCGCTTGAAGTCTGACCAGCGCGGCGGGAGAGCATTGTGAAGCCGATAAGAGTTATTCCAGATCGACCGTTGTGCACCGACGCGGAGCGGGTCGCCTGGAGCCGACAGAAGCTTGGGCGCCTCGCCGCCGACATGTCCTTGGTCGGGGACCGGCTGATCGCGGCAACGATCTTTTTCAAGGGCGGCGATCATGATGCACCAACTGCGCTGACCAAGACGGAGGCCGTCGACGCTTCCACCGACATGATTGACGCCTGCGCTTCCGGCACGGAATTGTTGCGCGGGCTGATCTTGGAAATCGAGGCCAATCGTGATGAGCTTCACCTGCATGGCGTGGAGCCGGCCGCGTTCGAGGTGTCCTTCGGCGGCGAGGTGCTAATTTCCAATGTCGGCGCGGCTGGGTCCATCCTTCCGGACATGACGGAAAGGGAATAGGTCTCGGCGCCTACCGCCACACCGGGGCCAAGGACGCGCGAGAGCGCCCTCGCCCGACTTTCCCGCGATCGAAGGCGAAAAAACGCGCTGGCCGGCCATGCACGGCCCGCACAGCGCCAAATCGTGGCGGTAGCCGTCGATTTTTACCCTATGGCCGCCGTCGGGGCGTGTTCTTTGGCGCATTCTTGAAGGTATTTTTAAGCCTCTCCAACTGCGCCTCGCATGCGGCCTGCGCTATCTCGACGGCATCCGTCGAGGATGAACCATCCGGCTTTCGCCCGAATTGATCGTTCGCCCTTCCGGGCCTTTCCTTTGCTTGGACGCAGCAGAGCCGTCTCATTTCCCCGATTGCTGCCAGCGTCGTGTATTCCTTGCCGGCGATGATCTCGGTTGCAAGGCGCCCTCGGTCACGTTCCTTGCGTAGTCCCTTGGCGCCCATCGTCCCATCAGGGAACGCGATCTTGGCGGCCGTTTCGAGCCGCAAGGGGGCGTCCTTATCGTAGTCTGGCTGTCCAGCGCCCACGTGCGCCCTCCGATCGATCTATAGCTTCGGTGAGCCTAGGAGCGGGTTGCCACGCAATCAAGCTCGGATGCATCCGGCTTGCCGGAGACGACGCCGCGACGCACGCAGTTCGTCGCGGCGCCCTGCGTCGAGGCGCATTTTGTCCCGCTCGTCCATCAACCGGGAGAGGACTGGCGCGCATTTCTCCCCGGGTTTCTCGACCAACTCCAACGCCACCATCGCGAGTTGATCGATTTCCTTTGCCGTTATGCCATTGTCGCGTTTCCTCATTTCCTGATGTCCTTCACGCGTTCTGCCGTTGCGGCAACGAAAAAGAGGCCGGAATGATCCGGCCTCGTCATCGCGATAAGTGGGAGTGCCGCTTAAGCAGCGGCGTGCGCTTCGAATAGCACGATGCGGCCGAAGCGCATGAGATCGGCGACGATCGATCGCCGAAGGGCGGCCGTTATCGGCTCGCCGTCCTTGGTCAAGACGCCGTCGAGGGCCCGCTCCATGTGGTCGGCAATCTTTTCCTTCGCGGCCACGTCGGCGGCATTCTTGGAAGGAATGCGGGCGGCCTCATGCATGATTTCGACTTGTAGCTCGGTCGCGATGGCCGGAGCGCTCCCGGGCAGCACGTCTTGGTCGGGGCCCGTATCATGGTCGCGCCAGATGGCGACGGCGAGGTCGAAGGCGGTCAGCATGCGAGAAACGGCGGTCATGAATTTGTCCTTTGAAGCGGCGCGCTCCGCCCGAACGGCGGAGCCGGGAACTTTGTTGCGGTAGGAAGCGTGGGCTTAGGCGGCGAGCGCGGCGAGTTGGGCTTGAAGAGAAGCCCGCGCGGCGCTGCCGTCGAGACGGATCGGCCCGAACGATAAGGCCTCAACCTGTCTTGTGACTTCGATCTGGCGGCGCAACTCGGCGGCTTCCGCGTCGAGGCGACGGCGCTCGGCGACGATGTCGTAGCGGAGCGTTTTGTATCGGAGGGCGTCAATCTCCGCCGCGACCGCATCGGCGCGGCGCTGCGCCGGGGTAAGGCCCGCTTTCTCCGTGGCCCAGGCATTCCGGAGGCCGGTCTGCAGAAGGAAGGCGTAGGACCAGTCGCGGCCCCTGTACATTTGCGCGTAGTGGTGGGCGGCGCGCATGATTGCGGCGCGATCGAATTTCGATGTAGTGGTGGCGGTAGCCATTCTCGATCCTCCAGTGATCGGGTTTCGGTCAGAGCGAAGATTGCGGTTGCCGCCGCGTCTTCGCTCGGGTATTTTATGGGACCATAAAATCGGATTGTCAATTTATGGGACCAACAAAAGTTTTTGTCAGTCGCGGGAGAGGCCGGCCTGCCGTCGATAGTGAAGCGGTGAAATCGCGCCTAGAGCGTCGCGTGTTGGATGGGCTCGACGCCTTTTCCGCCGCTCAAGAGGATCACCCGACGCGGGCGGAGGCGGTGAGGCGTATTTTGTCCGACTGGCTTAGCAGAAAGGGCTACCTGCCGACCGAACTTTAAAAATCGGCTCTGGTTGGCAGGCCACACCGACGCTCGTCGATCAGGTTGAAGACGCGAACGGCTTACCCACCGCCTGTTCCAAAACCGGTTGCGCAGCCTTCATATCCCGAAACATCACCACGAGAGCGGCGCCAAGATTTTCAAGGTCCTGCTTTTTCTGCATTAGTTGCACGTGCTTTTTTACCTCATTGATTGAGGTTTGAAGCTTTTTAACAGGTGGCTCTTGATCCGACGGGAGGTTGACGGTGAAGGCACCCAGCCCGCTGTAGAGCCGGACCAAGCTGGCCGAAATTTCTTTTCGTTTTTCCGGATCGACTGTGCCGCTGGAGCCAACCTCTTCAGTGAAGGCACTCAGCAATTCCTCGAATTTCTTGTTCTCCGCGACAAGGCCCTGAAACTCTTGAACCTTCATTTCCTCCACGCGGTTTACGTGAGCCTCATACAGTGACCAATAAGCACCCGCGCCCCCGATCGCGCCGGTTGCCAGACATGAGATCGCGGTCCCAAGTATGTGCGCGCGAGCGAATTCCTTGATCGCCTTCAGCACCGGTCTGCTCCTAACGGCGGCACTCCAACAATATCCGCCTTCCCCATTATATAGCAATTCGTGGCCGAATTTTTAATTCCCAGCCGCCGGCACTTCTTTCTTTACCGTTACGTCTGTCTTAAGGCCAACCGAATTTTTGGTCGCCTCTCGCCGTGGGCAGACATCATTCTCCCAAAGGTGAATATTGGCGTACATCTCCATGGTTTGGCGGATATCCGCTTCTAATTCCATGTCGCAGATTGAGACGACGGCGCTGGCAGCATTGGCAGAGTTGACAACCTTGGCGTCGGTCGCCTCCTGGGCGCTGATGCCGGAACCCGATAACGCAAGCATAGCCGAGACGTATCCAGCCATTGCGGCTTTTTTCATCGGCCGTCCAAAATAGCCAGGAGAGTGGATTTCCACATTGACGCCGCCGAAATAGCTTTTGTCATAATAGCTATCGATCGCTTCGTGGAAGCCGAGGCCAAAAAAAGCGGCAAGCTCGCCCTTTTTCAAAGCTAGATATTGCGACGCAAAATAGTTGGTAAGGTCGACTGCCTTGTTTAAATCGTTAAGATCGATGTCGTCTTTCGTCACGCGAATAAGATTTCCAGACGATTCTTTCCAGACGTAGTCCCCATAGGCATGGGTGTATATCTCTCGCCGGTCATCCTCCCGCGTCACCTGTATAATTGCCTGCCGATTTTGCATCAGCCGTATGAGCCTACGATTAAATTGCTGCTTTGCCAGATTGACAGGCAACCACTTAACCTTACGCGCAGGGATTCTTTCGTCGGGGTAGCGCAGGCTCTCCACCGTGAAATCCGGGTCGAAATTGTTCACCGCCTCCCCAAAGAATACGGTCGAGCCATATCCCTTGCCAGGTACAATGATCAGGTCCCCAGCTTTCGCTTCGGTGTAGAGATCGTAGACCTCATGCACAAACCGTGGCGCATCAGGTGTCACCGTAGTGATCTTATAATCGTCTGGATTACGGCTCGGCTTATCGTCTGGATTTGACCCGCGTCGCCGCCAAATAGAGACGCGGCGTGCCATCCGAAGTTGATTGCGTAGGTCCTCATCGTTTATCTGTGGCGGGTTGGTAAATGCAATGCCGGGCAGGTCCAGAAAGACCGAATCCGTAGCTTGAAAATCGGTATAGAACCGTTTTCCTTCGCCAGGATGAAGCACGAATATACGATGACCATCCGGCAGAATGCGAATTGCCGGATCAACGATTACTGTCATCTCATCCCCCGCGAATCGACCACCAAGCACACAATTAGCTCAGAACTTGACGCTTGTCAGTTCGGCCTAGAGAACTCCACCGGTTTCCGGCACTAGCCTTCTGCTATGCTCCCCAATGGACCTTTATCGACCTATAAGCCGAACGGCCACGATGACCAACAGCGGCCTCCATGCGCTCCGAACGAAAAAGCCGGCGGCGTAGCCGATCCGCCATGACCAATGGAATTGGCGTCGCCGCCATCCGGTCCGATCATTGGGAATGCGGGGAACCGACCGTATTTCCAGCGTCCTTCTGATACTATTCGAACGCATCGAATGCCGCGCTAGGCGGGGTGAAATTCGCTGTATAGCGAGCCAGTCCCTTGGTGAAGCGAAACTCGTCCAAGTACCCTCGAAACGAATTGCTCAGCAAACCGCGCTGATCGATGTACGAACCAATCGTCAGCTTGTTGTCGCTAAAGATCGTGGCGTCGGCGTAGGGCGTCCCAAAGGAGACACCGTCGAGGAACGCCCGGATGGTTCCTGCGGCTCTGCACAGTGCGAGGTGGTGCCACGCATTAACGGACATCGCAGCGGACAGAAACCGCTGGGTCCCTGCCACATAGACTCGCCACTGTTCGCCTGTGGAGATTTCGACCGTGATGCCCGCCCCCGAGGTTGTCGGGCGAGTATCCCAAACCACACGCTGCGAAGACGTGTTGGCGATGTTGATCCAGCACTCGATACTGAAATCGCCCGGCAGCGTGAAGGCGGTCGCGTCGTTATCACAGTAGATGTAGCCACCTGTTCCGCTGTCTGCGACAAAGAGCGACGCGCCCCCAAACACTGACTGGGCGGTGGTAAGTTTTGCGTTGCCCCCAACGCTGAACGTGACGCCCCTCATGGATGCGTCCGTAAACACACTGGAGCCGTCTGCTCCGTCGAAGTGCAGCAGGGTAGTCGTGGGATAATTGAGGGTGGGTTTCCAAACCCCCGCATCCATCACGTAAAGCTCCTTCGCTGGTTTCCACACGCCGCCGCTCTTGACGTATGGAGTCCCGGGCTTCCAAGCCCCATCGTGCTTGACTGTAAGTGACATGGACGTGTCCCTGTGATCAGCGGCGCGAGCGCGCGTCGCGATAGTTGACGATCAGCGCGCGGACATAGTGCTGTTCGTCGCTGCCAGCCATGAAACCGCATGGGCGCGGCGCTTTGTGGTCTGCGCCCATCAGGCGACGGAAATCCTCGACCGAATAACCCATGATCCCTGCCGCTTCGGTTTCCGTGCAATAACTATTCAAGCTCACCATAACAATTCTCCGGGTTTGTTCTCACTTTTTGTTAGACTTTATCAGCAAAAAATGCGAACGTAAAGGGAACAACGAAGCGTTTCGGATAAATAATGCTTCAGAACTATTATAGAACTTTGGGTCAAGGCAGATGAAAAGAGCTAAGCTTATTGAGCAGATCGCTACCAGCGTGAGCACTGAGACGCTTGCCGCGCTGGATGAGGCGGCGGAAACGGAGGCGATCTCCCGTGCCGCATGGGTGAGGCGTGAAATCGAGCGCGCACTCGCGAGGGGGGCTCAAAATGGCCGCGCTTGATGTCCGTATGGTGCTAAGCCTCGTCGACAAGGCGAGCGGCCCCGCCAAGGGCATCATGAGCCGCATCTTCGGCAATGGCGCGGGCAAGGGCGGCAAGGGCCTTGAAGGCACGACGCTTTCGGCCAATGCCGCCAACGGCGCCATGTTGATGCTCAATCGCACCATGGCGACCTTTGCCGCCGGTGCAGCCGGTTATGTCGGCTTCAAGGCGATGATCGGCGGCGCCGTCGACTTTGAAGACGCGATGGCCGATGTCTCCAAAAAAGTGAACATGGCCCCGCCGCAAATCGACAAGCTGGCGGAGCGCATCAAGCAGCTTGCCCGAGAGACGCCTCTCGCGGCTACGGAGATCGCGCGCCTTGTCGCACAAGCCGGCACGTTCGGCATTGCAAACGAGGATTTGGAGCGCTTCGCGCTTCTCGGGTCGAAGGTCGCCATCGCCTTCGACATGACCGCCGATCAGGCGGCCGACAGTCTCGCGCACATCAAGGCGTCGCTTAAGCTGAATATGGATCAGCTTGAGGACTACGCCGACGCAATCAACTACGTCGCCGATAATACGGCCGCGAGCGAGGAACAACTCGTCGACTTCGTGCTTCGCACGGGTCCGGGCGCCACGGCCGCCGGCCTAAGTCCGAAAGACCTCTTGGCGATCGGCTCGGCGATGACCGAAGTCGGCCTCCAGTCCGGGCGAGCCGGCACGGCGGTAAACGCCATGCTTACCAAGATGACGGACCTTGGCAGCAAAAAGGGCGCCGGGAAAGTCATCGATCAGCTAGGCGGCAAGGGCTACTCGAAAAAGCTCCAGAAAGAGTTTTTCGAGAACCCCACGAAGGCCCTGATCAAAATCCTGAAGCTCACGGAACAGATGTCGCGGCCCGACCGCGCAACGTTCATGAAAGACCTCTTCGGCCTCGAAACGCAAGACGAGGTCGCCGCGCTCGCGGGCAACGTCGGCCGCGTAGTCGACACGATGCAAAAGCTTGGCGATACGGCCGTCTATGCCGGCTCCGTCAACAAGGTTTTCGAGAGCTTCAAGAACACCACGAAAAACCAGTGGAAGCAATTCACTGGCAACGTCGAGCTTGCGGCGGCGGTCTTTGGTGCGAAGCTTCTCCCGGCGATCAATGGGAGCCTTCACTATCTGAACAACTTCTTCGCCACGGCGGAGGGGCGAGTATCGATCTTCGATCGGCTCTCGGCGTCGGCGGACGGGTTCTTCAACGGGCTCGGCTACAAAGGCGGCGCGGCGGAAGCCCTTTCCGGCGTAGCGGAGACGCTGAAGGGCATTCGCGACCTCATCTTCGGGATCGAGGGCGACGGCATGTCCGGCGACAAGGTCGGCGAACTCTTCCACCGCTGGCAGCAATTCGGCGCGAGCCTGCACGACACGCCGATCGCGACCATCCTCGACGCCATCAAGAACGCCAATGCCCGCGATCTAGGCGGCGCGCTCCTAGCCGGAGCCGCCGGTATGGGGGCGCTGTCGATCGCAGCACGAATTGCGCTCTCCCCACTTCGCGGCATCCTCTCGATCATGCAGGGGATCGTGAAAGCGGCGTACACACTGTCGGGATTGCGCACCGCAAAGTGGATATTCGACCTCATCAAGGGGACGGGCGGTCCCGATGTCGCGGCGAGGCCGGGGAATTCGTTAGGTGCTTGGGGCGCCGCTGGCGGCAGTTTGCTGGTGAGGATTGCACCGTGGCTTGCGCGCGGCACACTCGCGACGGGAGCCGCCTACACGCTGTTTCGGGCGCTGGAGGCAAAGGGGCCGGCGGACAATCGGCTTTTCGATCCTAGCCAGAACGCGAACGTTTCCAGCGAGAGCCGCGCTCGCACCAGGAATCCCCTAACCGGGCATGCGGAGCCGGCTCCGCCTTCGACGCCGGTCCAGCCGGCCGAGCCATTTAGCTTTGGCGGCCTCTGGCGCGACCTCACGCAGCCGATCGGCCCGAATCCGAGTTCGGGACCGCAGGCCGTGAACGTCAACGGGCCGGTGACGACCGTTCCGTCCGGCGTACAGCAAGTCCAAGTGACAAATCCGTCTCCGGCGCCGGTTATCAACGTGACCGTCCACGCCGTCACGAATGCGAGCCCGGCGGCGATTGGCTCGGCCGTTGGAGGCGCGGTGAGCGGGGCGCTGCGGCAAAACCTTGGCGACGGAGGTATGTAATCGTGAGAGCAATCATTCTGACACCCGATGCAGAACTAAACACCCATGCCGATCGCGTCGCTTGGGTCCGGTGCGAGCGAGACATTCTAGCCAACGACATCGCGGCGGCGGGCGGCCGCCTTATCGCGGCAACCGCTTTCGTGTGGCCGAGGGAGTCATCCGATTTCCGCGCTTTAATGCGGACGTGCGCGGTCAACGCATCGACCGACATCGTGGGGGCGTGCGCCACCGCCTCCGATTTGCTAACGCCCCTGATAAATGAGGCCAAGACATTCGCCTACGCCAGAGGTGCCGAGTCCCTGTCTTTCGAATTGACCGTCGGCAGCGAAGTCCTCGGTTGGTCCGACGCGGAGACCCTGGTCGTCTTGCCCGCGATGACGGAGACGGGTCGCCGCGACAGTTAGCTCGCCTCGCCTCTCTTCAGGCGCTCGATCGCCTCTTCGGCCTCGCGAACATAGCGCTCGATCTCGGGAGTGCGCGGGACAACGGCCGCCACGTCATCGCGGAAGGCCTCCCATTCCTCCAACGGGGCGAATGGGCTCGGCGGGTCCACGAAGGCGTCCAGCATGTTCAAGGGCTTCGACCTCAACCGCCGAACGCTCTGAGGCCAAGCGCGATCATGCCTCCAAGCCAGACGCCGAAGAGGATCAGTGCGAGGGCGTTTATACGGTGGTTCATGGTGCCGAACAGTCGACGTTGAACGAAGGACCAAAGACGACCGTCCACGTCGACGAAACCTTGCCTTTGCAGGTAAAGCGGTCACCCTTCCTCAGCGACTGGACCACCGATTTCTGCTCGGTTTCGAAGCCGCACATCGTCTTGATCCCCTTGCCTATGTCTAGGTGTACCCAATACCCCGAAAGGGTTCCCGCTTGGACATCGGCGACTTTGCCGCTGATTTCGTGAAGCCTGCCGCCCATGTTCGCATCCCACCAACTTTCCTGCTCAAGCTCCGTTTTGCCGCTGGAAATGCCGGCGGCTATCTCTTTGGCCGTGATGGTATCGGCCGCCGCAAAATTTCCAGACAGCGTAAACAATGCCGCCGCGAGTACGATGCTCTTCATGAAATTCCCCCGAGCCCCGGCGCAAATCAGCCAGAAAGATGCGGACGCGTCAACGCGTGATAATTTGCGGGGTCGACAGGGGCAGGAAATGCCCGAGTTAGGGTTTTGGTTAGGGACAATGGCAGCGCTTTTGAAAAAGCGCTTTCTTATCAACGGGATAGATGGACTATTTGGTGGAGCCAATCGGAATCGAACCGACGACCTCTTGAATGCCATTCAAGCGCTCTCCCAACTGAGCTATGGCCCCACTCCCGGCAGTCGGCCGGCGCCGTTTCCGGCGAAGAGATCCGGCGCGATTGGGAACCGCGCCGTCGTTTAAGTGCTGGCGGCTTCTAGCGCCGCCTTCGGTCAAGATCAAGCCTTGAAAAGCCGCTTTTTCGTCACAGGCCAAAATGGCCGGCAAACGATCCAATCAGACTTCGTCATCGTCGTCGCCGACGCCGATCATATCGGCGACGTCATCGTCCTCTTCCTCTTCGTCGGCAAGGAAGGTGTCGTCCTCATCGTCGCCGAGATCGACATCCTCTTCATCGTCGCCAAGATCCGGAAGCTCGTCGCCGCCGCCCTTGGCCTCGTCATCGGCCTCCTCGAGCGACACGACTTCGGCGCCTTCCTCTTCGTCGGCGTCCACTTCCTTCTCGGCGACTTCCTCATCTTCCTCGAGGGCGGAAATCTTGCCTTCCTCGAAATAGGAGCGTGGATAGCTCTTGCCGGTATAGGGCGAGACGATCGGGTCCTTGTTGAGATCGTAGAATTTCCGACCCGTTTCGGGGTCGACACGCTTGGTGCCAAGTTCAGCTTTTGCCACAGCAGGCCTCGTCAATAAAAGAGTGGTCCCCATAACCGCAGTTTTGAGCGCTGTCAAAGCCAAAAGCCGGCATTGTAAAATGCTCGTATTCGAAGGCCTCGCACAAGGGGATGACCATTGCAACGCACCGTGATACGAGACCGCCGCAGCATGACGAACCGAGCCGGCCAGCCGGCATTTCATTTGGAAGACAAGGATGTCTCACTCCGCCGCCGCTAAGCCGGCCACGGCCCGCAAATCCCCTGCCCTTGCCGGCACCGCGCGCGTGCCGGGCGACAAATCGATCTCGCACCGCTCGTTCATGTTCGGCGGCCTTGCCTCCGGCGAGACCCGCATCACCGGCCTGCTCGAAGGCGAGGACGTGATGCGCACGGGCGCCGCCATGAAGGCGATGGGCGCGCATATCGAAAAGAACGGCGGCGAATGGGTGATCCGCGGCACCGGCAACGGCGCGTTGCTGCAGCCTGAAGGCCCGCTCGACTTCGGCAATGCCGGCACCGGCTCGCGCCTCACCATGGGGCTCGTCGGCACCTATGACATGGAGACGACCTTCATCGGCGACGCCTCGCTTTCGGGCCGGCCGATGGGCCGCGTGCTCGACCCGCTGCGCCAGATGGGCGTGCAGGTGCTGAAGGCCGCTCCCGGCGACCGCATGCCGATCACGCTGCGCGGCCCGAAGCATGCAGCGCCCATCACCTATCGCGTGCCGATGGCATCCGCCCAGGTGAAGTCGGCGGTGCTGCTTGCCGGCTTGAACACTCCCGGCATCACCACGGTGATCGAACCCGTGATGACGCGCGACCATACCGAAAAGATGCTGAAGGGTTTCGGTGCCAACCTCAGCGTCGAGACAGATGAGCGCGGCGTGCGCCACATCTTCATCGAAGGGCAGGGCAAGCTCACCGGACAGACGATCGCCGTGCCGGGCGACCCGTCCTCGGCCGGCTTCCCGCTGGTCGCGGCGCTCATCGTGCCGGGTTCGGACATCGTCATCGAGAACGTGCTGATGAACCCGACCCGCACCGGGCTGCTTCTGACCCTGCAGGAAATGGGCGGCAAGATCGATATCCTCAATCCGCGCAATGCCGGCGGCGAGGACGTGGCGGATCTGCGCGTGCGCTCCTCCGACCTGAGGGGCGTCATCGTGCCGCCGGAGCGCGCGCCATCGATGATCGACGAGTATCCGGTGCTCGCCGTCGCCGCGAGTTTCGCCGAGGGCGAGACGCTGATGCAGGGGCTGGAGGAACTTCGGGTCAAGGAATCCGACCGTCTGGCGGCGGTCGCCAGGGGCCTGGAGCTCAACGGCGTCGACTGCACCGAGGGCGAGGCCTCGCTCGCGGTGCGCGGCAGGCCGGGCGGCAAGGGGCTGGGCGCTCATCCTAACGGCCCCGATACGGCGGTAAAGACGCATCTCGACCACCGCATCGCCATGAGTTTTCTGGTGATGGGGCTGGCGACGGAGAAGCCGGTGACCATCGACGACGCCAACATGATCGCGACGAGCTTTCCGGAATTCATGGGGCTGATGAAAGGGCTGGGCGCGGAGATTGGATAAAAGGTTCATGACAAGCGCAAGGCAAGTAGAGATGTCGGCGGGACAGCGCCCCCCTCTGTCCTGCCGGACATCTCCCCCACTTGGGGGGAGATCAGCTGTCGCGTCGGCTTTCGCCAATCACC
>NZ_VFWS01000620.1:0-1073 GCF_006443065.1 Mesorhizobium sp. B1-1-5
GCAGACGCTGCTTGCGTATATGAACGGCGCCCTGCCGCAGGTGGCGATCGAATTCGGCCGCAAGACGATATCGTCCTATGAGCGGCCGACCATCGACGCCGTCGAGCAGAGCACGATGAACACCGGCTCCGCCGAGAAAAGGGCCGCCTGAGCGATGCGCGACAGATCGGTGCCGACATTGTCATGACCAGTCCCGGCAGTCCCTCACAAGCGCGCTCGCTGATCATCGAGCGCCTGGTCGGCGACAGCGGCGAGGCCGCCCAGGTCATCGGCACCGGCCGGGGCATGGCAGAGCGCGCTGCGCCGCTGCTGCAGAAGAGCCTGACCAGTGAGCTTGGAGTTCCGGTCACCGTCGATCTCAGGGGCGTCGAGGTCAGCCGCGTCGCGGAGGCCCGCTCCCGTGCCGGCGATACGTTTGCCATGACCATCGTTGCGTCAGCCACGTCCTCCGATGCCATGCCCCTGGTGATCGATGCGCCGGCGATCGCGGTCACGCTTTGCACGCTGTTCGGCGGCGACCCGGAGATGCCGGCATCGCCGATAGAGCGTGATCTGTCGCAGATCGAGGTCGATGTTTCGACCATGATGTTCCAGCAGGTCGCGCAGGCACTGAACGGATCGGGACGACGGTCGCTCGACCTGCGCCTGCCAGTGCCGCGGGCGATGTCGGGCACCGAAGCCAAACGACACGTGTTGCGCGACGGCGCTGCAATCCGCATCGGCTTCGGCATCTCGACGCCGGCCGACAGCGGCACCGTCACGGTGACGATGCCGCAGCGTGTCGTGCTGGCCAGCCGAGACAGCGCTGCTGCCGGCGGCGAGAACGATCAGGGCGCCAGCTGGCGCGCGCGCTTTTCGGAAGAAGTGATGCGCTCCACGGTAGCGCTCGAGGCGACCATGCCGCTGGCCCGACTGACGCTCGGCGATCTTGCCGATTTCGAAATTGGCCAGATCATCGAATTCGAGGAAACGGCGCAATCGCAAGCGCGTCTCGGCGCGCGCGGCAAGACGCTGTTCGTATGCGAGTTCGGCAAGCTGGGACAGAATTACACCGTCCGGATCAAGCATCCCTA
>NZ_VFWS01000621.1:0-1073 GCF_006443065.1 Mesorhizobium sp. B1-1-5
CCTTGAACCAGGCGACCTTCATGCCGTGACCGACATGGATGTCGCCTTCCAGTGTCAGGCCGGGCATCTCGTAGTGTTCGAAGGCAACGCCCTTCGATTTCAGCCCGCTGACGACGGTGTCGATCTCTTCGCCGACCGTCCACGTCACCGCCGTCGCCTTGTTGGTTCCGGCGAACTGAGAGCGATAGACGTTGATCGTGCTGTCGCCGCTTTTGTACTCGATCAGATCGCCACCCTCGTCATGCACCTGTTTCAGGCCGAGCGTCCCCTCATAGAAAGCCTTTGCCTTCGCCAGGTCTTTCACCGCGAGGTTGGCCGTCGCGTTGCTGTTTGCAAGCATGATCGTTTCTCCTTCGCTGCTTGTCGTCCCCGGCGTCTCCTTGGAAATAGGTCGCCCCCGTCGCTTGACGAGCCCCGCTTTGCCGGCGATGGCCGGTAATTGCCGTTCGCGAGCGGTGCTTGCAATTGGCTGCATCCACATCTTTCAGCCGGCTTACTGTTCCCCATGGGCGCATGCGGCGCTATGTGGATGGAACTGGTGCGCCGGGAGGGACGAACATGCTGGGCTGGTTCCGCAAGCTGTTGCCGCGCGAAGATCGCTTCTTCGACCTGTTCGAGCGGCATTCCCGCACGGTGGTCGGCGGCGCGGAGGCCCTGCAGCAGCTCCTCCTGGGCAAGGACATCGAGCATTGGTGCGAAAAGATCGTCGATCTCGAGGACGAAGCCGACCATATCACCGCCGAAGTCCTGCTTGCCGTGCGGCGCTCATTCATCACGCCTTACTACCGCGGCGATATCAAGGACCTGCTCCATGCGATTGATGACGCCATCGACATGATGCACAAGACCGTCAAGACGGTGCGGCTGTTCGAGAAGAGGGAATTCGATCCGCTGATGCAGGAAATGGGCGCCGTCATTGTCGATGCCGCCAGGCTCGTCGCGGTGGCGATCCCGCTGCTGGCCAAGGTCGGCGCCAACAGTGCGCGCCTGAACGAACTCGCCGAGGAAGTCATGCGTGCCGAAGGCCGAGCCGACGATCTGCATGAGCAGGGCCTGAAGGATCTCTTCAGGCG
>NZ_VFWS01000622.1:0-1069 GCF_006443065.1 Mesorhizobium sp. B1-1-5
TCGGTCAACACGGTACGGCTCGTCGCCGAGGAAGGCGGTTTCGACTACGTCTCCGACACTTATGACGACGAACTGCCCTACTGGTTCGCGGATGACGGGACAGACAGGCCACAGCTCATCATCCCCTACACGCTCGATGCCAACGACATGCGCTTCGCCACGCCGCAGGGCTTCAACTCGGGCGACCAGTTCTTCGCCTATCTGAAGGACAGTTTCGACACGCTCTATGCCGAAGGCAAGGCTGGGCGGCCGCGCATGATGAATATCGGCCTGCACTGTCGCCTCGTCGGGCGGCCGGGGCGGGTGGCGGCGCTGAAGCGCTTCGTCGACTATGTGAAGTCGCACGACAAGGTCTGGCTGGCGCGGCGTATCGACATCGCCAGGCATTGGCGCGAGACCCATCCATACAAGCAGCCGGTGCTGCGCCCTTCGAGGATGGAATTCGAGGCCTTCGTGCATGCTTTCGGCGGCGTTTTCGAACATTCGCCGTGGATAGCCGAGCGCGCCTACGAGCTGGAACTTGGCCCGGCGCACGACAGCGCCGGCGGCCTGCACAATGCGCTCTGCCGCGTTTTCCGCGCCGCAAGCGAAACGGAGCGGCTGGGCGTGCTCAACGCCCATCCAGACCTTGCCGGCAAGCTGGCAAGGGCCAGGCGGCTGACGGCGGAATCAGCCAGGGAACAGGCTTCGGCCGGCCTCGATGAGCTGACCGACAAGGAGCGCGAGCTGTTTTCCAAGCTTAACGCCGCCTACGTCACCACCTTCGGTTTCCCGTTCATCGTCGCGGTGAAGGGCAAGACCAGGCAAGAAATCCTGGCGGAGTTCGAAAGGCGCATCGGCAACAGCCGCGGCGTCGAATTCGAGACCGCCTGCAAACAGGTCGAGCGCATCGCGCTCTTCCGCCTCAAGGACATGCTTCCGCAATAGGTTTGAACCCATGGATACGATCAGGATGCCCGAGCGAACCTATTATGCTCCACATGGCGGCCATTCCGGCCAGAACGAGCTTTTGACCGGCCGCGCCGTCTTCACCGAGGCCTATGCGGTCATCCCCAGGGGCGTGATGCAG
>NZ_VFWS01000623.1:0-1069 GCF_006443065.1 Mesorhizobium sp. B1-1-5
AGCACGCCGTCGTAGAACACCTTGACCATGCCCGACGACAGCCACTCGCCATTGTAGCGCTCGGCCATCGCCGAGGCCTTGTCGAGCATGTCGAGCGTCATGAAATTCTTGTAGTGGAAGGGTATCTGCACCCGGCAGGACAGACCCTCCTCGGCCTCGATCTCGGCCAGCAATTCGAGCTGGTAGAGATTGCCGTCCATGTTCTGGATCGAGGTGATGCCGTGGCGCGCGCACCAGGCGAGCCCGCGCCGCATGATGTCGCGGTCGGCGGCGCGTTCTTCCGCCGATGGCATCGGGTCTGGCTCGCCGCCCGTCGCCAGCCCGAGCCGCACCCGGCCCTCGCCGGCAAGATTGAGCACCGGGCCGAAAGCCTCGCCCTCGCGCAGTTCGCCATTTGCCAACCCGTCGTCGCCCATGACGATCTCATTGCCGGGGCCAAGCGTGCGCCCATTCAGGATGCCAGCCAAGTCCAGCGCCTTGGTGTTGGCCCACATCGTATGGTGGTCGGGCGCGGCCATGACGAAGGGCCGGTCCGGCAGGATCGCATCGAGATGATGGCGCGTCACTCGCTCGTCGTCGAGCACGGTGTAGTCGACGCCCTGTCCGACCAGCATCTTGGCATCGGGGTGCGTCGACGCGTAGTCGCGGATCGCCTTTTGCAGCGCCTCGAAACCGTGGACGCCCGACAACTGGAGATGGGCAAGCTCGGCCGCGCCTGAAAACAGATGCATGTGGGCTTCGATGAAACCCGGGATCACCGAACCGCCCCTGGCGTCGATGACCCTGGTGGCCGGCCCCTTGAACTCTTCGATGGAGGCGTGGCTGCCGAGAGCGACGATGGCGCCATCCTTGACGGCAACGGCTTCGGCGGTCGGATTGTCATCGTCCATGGTCAACACACGACCATTGATGACGATCAGATCCGCCTTGTGACCCGCACCCGTGACAGACATCGCGACTCCGCGCTTTTGACTGAGACCGACAACCACTGCCCACGAGCTGCCGCTCCGCGGGAGGGGCGATGGGGAAAGATGATGCCGGCGCGCTGTCTTCGAAATTCCCCTTGTCA
>NZ_VFWS01000624.1:0-1067 GCF_006443065.1 Mesorhizobium sp. B1-1-5
TGGTGGTTCCAACTGACGCGCGGCACCTGGAGGCCAAGGGTGCGAGTCGAGACATCAGCGGCAATGCGGTCAGCAACCTTCCGTCGTCATTTCCATCTGGCCAGGGGCCGCGGACTTGGCGCTGGTATCCTGCTGACCGGGAGCTGACTCCTTGGCGCTGCCTGTCTGTTGGCCCGGTGCGCAATCCTTGGCGGAGTTGGAGTTGGTCGACTTGGTCGTGGTCGAGTCCGTGTTCTGATCCGTCGGCATCGTTGTCGTCGTGGAGGAGGAGCCGCTCGACGTCGTATTGGTCGATTGCGCCAGGGCAAGGCCGCCGGAAAGAATCATTACGACGGAAGCGAGAAGAAGACGTTCCATCATTCACTCCTGGTGAGTATCCCTTCGGCCGCATAACAAGGGAGTCGGCGAACGCTTCCGTGGAGTATCTGGCGCCGTCGCCGTGGCATCAACGTGCCGGTTGTGGTGCGTCGATGACGACATACGGCCCGGCCCGGAACAAAGAAAAGCGCCGTTAGTTTCACCCGCAGGGCACTCAAACAGAAGGACGAGCATGATGAAAATGGCTTTAGTAATCGCGCTTGCGGTGTCGTTTTCTGCGGGCTCTGCAATCGCGGCATGTCCGGACAAGTCGGCTGCCAACACGGGCGCCGACACCCAACAGACAGCCGGTATTTCGAAAGATTGTACCCACGCGCCCTTGGAAACTCCGAAGGCCAAGGATAGTGCCGGCAAACCGGCCGCCAAGGATGGCAGCACAATGCCGTTGGCAGGGGCGGAAGGCGGCGGTGACAAGAATCTCGCAACATCGCAGCAGGATATCGAGGCGCAGCAGCATGGCGGCAAGACCGCGGCGGCAAAGGCCGACGACAGCTGCAATGACTGACGACGGAACAGGGCCGGAGCGGTTGTTGGCTCCGGCCTTTTCATCATGTCTACAGAAGAGCCGGCCGGCCGGAGCCAGCGGGGCCCGATGGACTGCGAGTTCCTGCATCGAGGGGCACATGGCGCCATGCAGGAAGAGCTCGGCATCCTGGTTGCCTTCAGCAGGTAGAGATATGCCTTAAAGG
>NZ_VFWS01000625.1:0-1067 GCF_006443065.1 Mesorhizobium sp. B1-1-5
CTTCGGATCCAACATATTGGAGCTCAGCGGCGGCAACCAGCAGAAGGCGTTGGTCGCCCGGGCGCTCGTCGCCGACACGCCGATCGTCCTGCTCGACGACCCGACGCGCGGCGTCGACATCGCCACCAAGCAGGACTTCTACCGCCTCTGCAACGACATTGCGCGAGGCGGGCGCACGCTCATCTGGCACACGACCGAAGATGCCGAACTCCTGGCCTGCGACCGCGTGCTGGTATTTTCCGGCGGCTGCATCGTCAAGGAACTGGCCGGCGAAGCGATCACGGAATCAGCCGTCGTTGGCGCGTCCTTTGCCCAGCAGACGGATAAAGCTGCCAGTGCGAGACGCAGCGGCGCTGTCGGCGCCGGGCTTGCCCGCAGGCTGGTGAACGCTGCCCCCTTCATCGGCCTCGCCGCCGTACTGGCCGTGATGATGTCGGCCAATCCGGCGGTCGCCTCCATTTTCGGGCTCGACCTCTTGCTGATGCCGGCGCTGTCGCTGGTGCTGGTGACCGCGGCGCAGATGTTCATCGTCGGCGGCAGCGAGATCGACCTCGGCGTCGGCGCGTTCGCGGGGCTCGTCAGCGTGCTCAGCGCCACGCTGCTCTACGACCAGCCGTGGCTCGGCGCCCTGGCGCTGGCGGCAGCGATCGCCGCCTATGCCGGGCTCGGCGGCCTGATCCAGGCGCGCAAGATCCCGGCCATCGTCGTCACGCTGGGCGCCTCCTTCATCTGGGTCGGGATAGGCTATGCTCTGCAGCCGACGCCCGGCGGCACCAGCCCCGAATGGCTGTCGACAATGTTCAACTGGTCACTCGGCTTTGTGCCAACCTCGATCATCCTCATCGCCGCGGTGGCAGTCGTGATGTTCGTGATCGACCGGCTGCCCCTCGGCGTGGTGCTGCGCGGTTTCGGCAACAATCCGACCGCGATGATCCGTTCCGGCTGGTCGCCGACGCGCTACGCGCTGGTGCGCTATCTCGTCGCCGGGCTGTTCGCCGCCGCCGCCGGCCTGTCGCTGACGGCGATCAACACGGCGAGCGACATCAATTCCGGCAATTCGTTCACCC
>NZ_VFWS01000626.1:0-1064 GCF_006443065.1 Mesorhizobium sp. B1-1-5
GATGTTGCCCGCGGCAAGGCTGACCGGGATCAGCAACCCGATCGTTACCCAGAAATAATCGGCCGGTTGGCCAGCTTCGCCGCGTGTAAGCGCGACCATGACCGCACCGATGAAGCCGACCGCAATGCCGATGACGCCGAGCAGGTTGGGGCGCCGAACGCCAAGCAAGATCGAGAACACGAGCGTGATCACCGGCGATAGCGTGAACATGATGCCCGTATATCCCGCGCCGAGATGCGGGATGGCCGAAAACATCAAGAGGTTGGGAAAGGCATAGGACACCGCCGCCGTGACGAAGAAATAGCGCAGCTTGCGCGCCGTAAGCTTGATGCGCTCGCCACGCAGCAGGAGAGCCAGCAACAGCACGCCGCCGGCACCGAGCGAGATGACGAAGGCCCAGACCATGGCCGGAACGCCGGCGGCGGTCGCAAGCTTGCCGAACGGCAGCGTCAGGCCAAGCAGGGCGCCCGTCACGACCAGCAGGCCAAGCGCCGAATCCCAGAGAAATTTCATCTGATGGTCCTCGTCATCGTCGCCGGCACTTGGCCGCCACTTCATTTTCCGATAAGATAACGAAAAGATTCTTAACGTCAAGATACATGGCAGAATAGATGGACAGGGCGGCAAAAGCGATCGAACAATGGAACAGGGAGAGGCCGGACCTTGACGTCTCGCCGATGGGCGTGATCGGGCGGTTGAATGAAGCATCCTCGCTGATTGCCCGCGAGCGCCTCGCGCCGTTGTTTGCGCGCTATGGATTGCAGGCCGGCGAATTCGACGTGCTGGCCACGTTGCGCCGCTCGGGCGCGCCCTACGCGCTGACCCCGACCGCCCTTTACGAGGCGACGATGGTGACCTCGGGCGCCATGACCAACCGGCTCGACCGGCTCGAAACCTCAGGGTTGATCGTGCGTGGTCCGCATCCCAACGACCGGCGCGGCATCGTCGTGCGGCTGACTGAAAAAGGCCTCGCTTTGATCGACGAGGCCATTGCTGCCCACGTCGCCAACGAGCACGAGATTCTTTCCGGCCTGACGCAAGCCGAACGGGAAACGCTTTCGCGC
>NZ_VFWS01000627.1:0-1063 GCF_006443065.1 Mesorhizobium sp. B1-1-5
CATTCCTTTGGCTCGCAGGCCCTGGCGGCGGACGGGCACGGGCTCAGCCAATGGAACGGGTTCGGTGGTTTCGAGGGCGACGGGCGGCATTATGTCGTGCGCCTGGCCGGCCGCAGCACCACGCCCCAACCCTGGATCAATGTTATTTCCAACGCCTCGTTCGGCTTCCACGTCTCCGCCGAAGGCGCTGCCTTCACCTGGAGCCGCAACAGCCGCGATTACCAACTGACGCCGTGGTCGAACGATCCGGTTTCGAACCGGCCCGGTGAGGGCATCTATATCTATGATCACGCCAGTGGCCGGGCATTCTCGCCGCTCGCCGCCGTGGTGCGCGATCCGTCGATGACTTACGAGACGTGGCACGGCCAAGGGTTCTCCACCTTCCGGTCGAAGCGCGGCTCATTGTCGATGGACCTCACCCATGTCGTCGACCCGGTCGACCCGGTGAAGATTTCCCGCCTGCGCATCCAGAATGCCGGCCCGGCGCCGGCCAGGCTGCGCGTCTATGCCTATGCCGAATGGGTGCTGGGCGGACATCGCTCGCGCACGGCGGCGACCATCGTTCCGTCGCGCGATGCCGCCACCGGCGCCTTGCTGGCACAGAACCCCTACGGGCTCGATTTCGGGGAGCGCGTCGCCTTCCTCGCCGCCGATGACGGCGTGCATTCGGTGACAGCAGACCGGACTGAATTCCTGGGCCGGCACGGCACCAGCGAGTTTCCGCAGGCGGTGCTGAGCGGCGCGGGACTGTCAGGCCGCGTGGAGGCCGGCGACGATCCCTGCGCTGCAATCGCCCGCGACATCGATGTTCCGGCCGGCGGCGACGTCACGCTGTTCTGGCTGCTCGGGGACGCCGGCTCGGCCGCGGAAGCGAGCGCCCTGGTGCGCAAGCATCGGGGCAGGGATTTCGACCAGCGTCTGGCCGACAACGAGCGCGAGTGGCGCGGCTTCCTCGACACCATTCAGGTCGAAACGCCGGACAAGGCGCTCGACGCCATGGTCAACCACTGGCTGCCCTACCAGAGCCTCGCCTGCCGCATCCGCGCCCGCTCTGCCTTCTATC
>NZ_VFWS01000628.1:0-1063 GCF_006443065.1 Mesorhizobium sp. B1-1-5
TCCCAGATCAGCTTCGACAGGTTTTCGCCGAGCGCGTCGTCGACTTCGTTAAAAACCCTACGCGCCTCGGGGAAGGCATCGGCGAGGTCCTTGCCCATGCCGACAGCCTGGCTGCCTTGTCCCGGAAAGGTGAATGCAACGGCCATGTGTGGGCTCCCAAAGCTCGGTTCTGCTTGCCTGATACACGAATTTTCCTGCCTGTGACGCAACGCGGCCTGCCAAGTCAAGCCCGGTTCGACCCGGCCCCTTGGCAGCTTTGCCGGCCGAGTGCCTGTTCCAAAAGGCTTTTTGGCGATCACTCCTGATGAAAACCGCTCACGAATCGTTTGCTGGCTCTTCTTATTTCCGCCACAGGCGCTAGCTTTGCGTGACAATTCCATGACAATCGAGTGACGGGTCTGTCGCTGGGTGGGGAAGTTAAAGTGGCTAGGATTTCGAAAGGCGCAGGCAAAGCCGCGCCACAGTTTCTGGAAGACGATCCTTCCACCGGCTACCTGCCGGGACGGAAGTGGCCGACCATACGCTATGGGCTGACCAGCCTGCTGATCGCGGCCGTCCTGGTGTTCGCCATCGAATTGATCGTGCGCGGCGACTTCGCCGGCACGGTTTCCTTCTTCCTGCAGCCGCTCAAGCCGGGCTGGACCACGATCGTGGTGTTCGCACTGGTTCTGGTCGGCCTCGATGCCGTTTTCGGCCGCAGCTATCAAAGCCTGATGATCGTCGCGCCGCTGACGCTCTCCCTGGCTTTCATCGGTCACCAGAAATCGCATTATCTCGGCGATCCCCTCTACCCGACCGATTTCCTCTACTCCCGCCAGATCGTGGCGCTGCTGCCGCTTCTGGTGCGTGACCGCCCGATGACTGCGCTTGCCATGGTTGTCGGCATCGTCGCCGGCCTGTCGCTGCTCATTTATGGCTGGCGGGTCTGGCGTCGAAAGGTGCCGATACTCAGCCGCAAGGGCCGTCTCGCCCGGCTGACGCTGGCGGTGCCGCTGCTCGCCTTCTTCGTCTCGATCATGGACTACGCCACCTTCTCGTGGACTCGCGACCGGCTGCAGATCAT
>NZ_VFWS01000629.1:0-1063 GCF_006443065.1 Mesorhizobium sp. B1-1-5
GCCCAGGACGTATCCTGCAGCTGCGCTGCCGCCTATCGCGGCCCGGCGAGTGCGATTGGATCCATTCGTTCCGCCGATGGCGACGTGATGGTCTCGCAGTCGGTCGGCTATGGTCCTGCAAAGGCGGGGAGCACTCTCGGCCTTGGCAGTCGGGTGGTAGTCGGTACCAAGGGTTCGGCATCCGTACTTGTTGGCGGCTGCAACATGAATGTACCTGCGAATTCCAGTCTGGATGTTTCACGCGTGGGCGGCAACATCTGTCTGAAACTCGTGGGTTCAGAACGGACGGCGGCCAGCCAGCCGTCCGGTGGCACAAGTGGGGTTGGCCTGCCCGAAGGGATTTTCGCCGGTGCGCTTGTCACCAGCGGTGTGTTGGCGGCGACGCAGGATGACGACAAAGCCGTCAGTCGCTGAGGGGCGGACCACCGTGAGTGCTGGTGAGTTCTTTGAGTGTTGTTGATCGAAGGGGTGCGTAAGCGATCCGTTCCGGGGGCGGGTCGTTGGTTCGAAGGGGGGTAGAAATGCCCGGGCATCATCGGGTTGGGGTTGTCTTAGCTTTTATCACTCTCGCCGGGGGAGGTGCCTGGTTTACAGCGTCTGATGCTGTTGCCCAGTCGGCACAGACATGTTCGTGCCTGGCCGCTGCGCCCGTGTCTGGCATTGTCGGCCAGTTCACCCAAGTCCGGGGTGATGTGCAGATGTCGCAGGCCGGCGGTTACGCCGGGGTGGGCGCGGGAGCGCCGATTTATCCAGGCGCGCGCATCATGACCGGGCCGCAAGCATCGGCTTCTTTGGCCATCGGCGCCAATTGCGCGCTTGATGTTCCGGCCAACGCGACCGTCAGCATCGATCCGGTGCAAGGCGGTATGTGCGTCTCGCTTGATGCGCAGGAAGCTGCTACCGGACCTGCCAATTCCGGGCCCGGCATTTTGCCGGTGCTGTTGGGCGCCGGCGCGGTTGGTGGCGGTGCCGCACTGGCTATTGGATTACAGGATGACGACGACGCAGTCAGCCGCTAGGCAAGGTCTGGTCTCGCCGGTTTGCGCAAGCTCGGGCGCGATAG
>NZ_VFWS01000063.1:0-28293 GCF_006443065.1 Mesorhizobium sp. B1-1-5
GATTCCAGGGTCTTCGCGACGGAGCTTCGCTCCTTGCTCCGCCATAGAATGACGAGGTTGGGGCGGCTTCAACCAATTCCCGGCGTTTGCGCTGATTTCACGCAAATGAACGGAGAATCTTGCACCAAGACAAACGGCAACCTTTCAAAATCCCTGTGTCGGGAAACTAGCCCCAATCGTCACCGCGTCAAATTGGACTGGGTAGCGCCGCGATGGCGGCCCGCAATTTCGCGTTGGGCCGTGGGCTATGATCAAGCAGTTCGAGGATTCGCCTGAAATCGCTCTCGGACACCCTGATCGTTTCGGCCACTGTGATAACGCCGCCCGGTATGGCGCTGTATCGATGGGTATCGTTGCTCGATGGTCCGGGCATGATCGTTCCTTTGATCAGATGCATTCCATACTAGCCGGAATTAGCTGTCTGTGCAGGGTTCTTCTGAGAAGCCACGTTCAGCATCCAACTTGATTTCGCCACCCAACGGGTGAAAAGCTCGTCTCATGGAATGGCGCGACGAGGGAATCGTTCTCGGCACTCGCAAGCATGGCGAAACCAGCGCCATCCTCGAGGTGATGACGCGTGCCCATGGCCGCCATCTCGGTCTGGTGCGGGGCGGGCGCTCGCGCAAGCAGCAGCCGGTGCTGCAGCCCGGCAACCGCGTCGACCTTCTGTGGCGGGCGCGGCTCGACGAGCATCTCGGCATCTTCCAGGCCGAAGCGATCGAGATGAACGCCGCGCGGCTGATGGACAGCGCCGTCGCCGTCTATGGCCTGCAGACCATGGCCGCGCATCTGAGGCTCCTGCCCGAGCGCGACGCTCATGGCGGGCTCTATGAGGCGCTTGCCGTGATGATCTCGCATCTCGATGATGCCGACGCGGCGGGAGAGCTGGTAGCGCGTTTCGAGCTGCTCATCCTCGATGAACTAGGCTTCGGCCTCGATCTCAGCCAATGCGCGGCGACCGGCACCAGGCAGGATCTCGCCTATGTCTCTCCGAAATCCGGGCGCGCCGTGTCGCGCGAGGCCGGCGCGCCCTGGCACGACAAGATGCTGGCGCTGCCGGCCTTCCTGCAGCGCGGCTCCGGCCTGCGCGCCGATGCGGCGGCCCTGGAGGACGCGTTCCGGCTGAGCGGCTTCTTCTTCACCCGTCACGTCTACGAGCCTCGTGGCCTCGAGCCGCCCGACGCCCGCGCCGGCTTCCTCGCCGCCCTGCGCCGGCATCATGCGGCGGTGAGGGCGATTGCGGGCGAGGCAGGATAGCAAGGCAGCCGCCTATTCGGCGCCGCGTCGCTCCAGGAAATCGTCGAGCATGGGGCGCTGGCCCTTGAGAATTTTGACGCCGGCTTCGGGCAGCGAAAACCAGCCGGCCTTGTCGACTTCAGGAAACGCTTTCATGGTCCCCGATTTTGGCGGCCACTCCATCGTGAACATATTGCTCCTGACGGCATCCGCATCGATGTCCGCTTCGACACTCCATGCGATGACGATCTTTCCGCCCGGCTGCTTGTAGCTGCCGAGCGGCCGGAAATCGCCGTCGACGGCGACGCCGAGCTCCTCTTCTGCTTCCCGCTTGGCGGCCTCGAGCTCATCCTCGTTGTCGCCGATCAGTCCTTTCGGGATGGTCCACGCGCCTTCATCTTTTCTTGCCCAGAACGGCCCGCCCGGGTGGACGAGCAGGAATTCGAACACACCGGCGGTGCGCCTGTGGATCAGCAGGCCAGCGCTTTTTTGCGGCATCCGTCACCTCGCGGCATTTTCTTCGCCCGCGCGAGAATAGCATGAGCATTCCGCGGCAGAGGTCACGTAATCTCGCCGGCAATGCCGGCGCCTCGGCGGCCCGGCATTGGATGAACCCGCAAGCTGCTGGCAATCGGCAACGAAACATGCTCGATCTTGTCAGTGCATGTCGCCCCAAAAGTGCGCAGCGGTTTTGGGAGAACGACATGCACCAAAACAATGACTAAAGGCGCGTCGCCTGACTCCGTCTCGGCGCGACACGCGTTTAGCCGGCAAGACGCTGATTTGCACCAGCCGTCTCATTGCCGCATTCTTTGGCCACGACCGGTCTGGTTTTGAGGGAAACCGCCATGTTTTTCAGCCTGATCGCCATTGCCGCCGTCATAGCTCTTTTCGTCATCGTGTCACGACAGCAGAACCGCATCGCGCTGGTCGAGCGCGAGCTCGGTATCCTGCGCGGTCTTGTGCAGCCTGGAGCTTCGCAGTCGGCGCCCAACGCGGCGGACGCCGCGCAGGAAGGTCTTGCCGAGCAAGCCAAGGCAGCCTCGGCGCCTGCCGCGCCGTTGGCGGAGGGCACAACCGAGGCCGAGGAGGTCGTCACGACGCCCGAGGTCACCGAAAGCGAGTCCGTGGCCGGACCCTGGACGAAGGGCAGGACGGTCCCCGCGCAGTCCGCCGGGACGGCCGAACCGGCGCACGCTGCTTCCGTGGTCGAAACGCCCGCAGCCGGATCTCCCGCGGCCCCCAGAGCAGCGCGCCAAACCGATGTTGAAACAGCGCTGGGCACGCGCTGGGCAGTCTGGGTCGGCGGCATCGCGCTGGCGCTGGGCGGCCTGTTCCTGATCCGCTACACCATCGAGGCCGGCATTTTCGGCCCTGGCGTGCGCCTCGCCATGGCCGGCATCCTCGGCCTGGTGCTGATTGCCGGCGCCGAATTCATCCGCCGCACCGGCTTCAGGGTGCCGGTGCAGGGCGCCGCCGGCGCCTACATCCCCGCGATTCTGACCGGGGCGGGCGCCTTCATCCTGTTCGGCACGGTCTACGCGGCGCACGCCATCTATGGCTTCATCGGTCCGGCGACGGCCTTCGCGCTGCTTGGCGTCATCGGCGTCGCGACCATTGGCGCTTCGCTCCTGCATGGCCTGGCGCTGGCCGGCATCGGCCTCGTCGGCGCCATGGTCACGCCGGCGCTGGTCGCCTCGGAAGCACCCAATCCCTGGGCCTTATTCGGCTATCTCGCGATCGTGCTTGCCGCCACGGCGGCAATCGCCCGCATCCGCGACTGGAAGGCGCTGGTGGCCGCGGCCTTCGCCGGCGCCGGCGTCTGGACCATTCTCTACATGGTCGACGCGCCGGAGGTGAACCTCGCCGCTGTCCTGTTCATCAGCCTGGCGACGCTCGCCGTGCTGGCTTTCGTCTGGCTCGGCCTTTTCTTGGTTACTGGCCGCGACGATACGGCGCGCGGCTTCGATTGGCCGTCGATCGTGCCCGGCTTCTTCATCGCCTTGAGCGCGCTCGGCCTGTCCGTCGATCCAGCCTTTGCCAACGCCGGCGATGCCTTGCACGGGGCGATCCTGTTGGCCGCTCTGGTCGCGGTGGCGCTCTACCGGCCGCGCGCGCTTCCGCTCGTCTTTGCCGCAGGCATCGCGACCGTGCTGATCTATCTGGGCATCATCCCGCCCGCCACGATCGGCGCAAATGCGCTCGATGTCGGGCTCGACGCACAGCCTTTGGCGTCGTCCGATGCGCTGACGTTCCGCATCGGCGTCGCGCTCGGCATGATCTTCCTCGCCGCCGGTTTCTGGGCGGCACGCCGCTTCGCCGCTGCCGCTCCCTTGCGCGCAGCCTGCTGGGCCGCCTGGGGCGCCATTGCCCCGCTGGTGGTGCTTCTGGCGCTGTGGTTGACTTTTGGCGATGTCGACCGCGACCTCGGCTATGCGCTGCCGGCCCTGTTGCTGGCGCTCGCCTTCGCCGCCGGCGGCGAATGGATCGCGCGCGCCGAGCGGCCGCCGCTGGCCGGCGGCCCGGCCGTGTCATTCGCGCTCGGCGGAGCCGGCGTCGCCGGCCTGCTGATGCTGCACATGGCTTTCGGCTCCGGCTGGACGACCCTGCTGCTCGGCGCCGCCGCTGTCGTCCCGGCACTGGCCACGCGCTGGCGCTCCTACCCGGTGCTGGGCTGGATCGCGGTCGGCGTGGCGGTCGCCGTGCTCGGCCGCGTCGCCTTCGATCCGACCATCGTCGGCGCGGCGTCTCTCGCCAGGACGCCGGTCTTCAACTGGCTGCTGCCGGGCTATGGCGTGCCGGCGCTCGCCTTCGGCTTCGCCGCCTGGCAACTCGCCCGCACCACCAATGGCCGCCCGCGCCTTGCCTTGGAGGCGGCGTCGGCGCTGTTCGCGCTGCTCACCATTGCCATGCTGGTGCGCCATGCCATGCATGGCGGCGTCATCGACACCGGCACCGTCACTCTTGCCGAACAGGCGATCTACACGCTAATCGCGCTCGGCGCCGGCGCCATACTGGTCGCCATCGACATGCGTTCGCCGAGCTCGGTCCTGCGCTATGGCTCGATGGCCGCCGGCGTGGTTTCGGCTGGCCTGATCGCCGTCCAGCATTTCGTGGTGCTGAACCCGCTGCTGACGGACGAGTCGACCGGCACGGTTCCCGTCTTCAACCTTTTGTTTCTCGCCTATCTGCTGCCGGCGGTCGCCGCCGGCGCGCTGGCGCTCTATGTCCGCGACAAGCGCCCGCGATGGTATGCGGCGATGCTGGCGCTGATCGCCGCGCTGCTTGCCTTCGCCTATGCCACGCTCTCGGTGCGCCGCCTGTTCAAGGGCGAGTTCATCGCCCTGTGGAGCGGGCTGGGCCAGCTCGAGACCTACACTTATTCGGCGCTCTGGCTGGTCATCGGCGTTGCGCTGCTCACCGCCGGCGTCTGGCTGAAATCGCAGGTGCTGCGCATCGCGTCGGCGGCGCTGATCGCGGTCGCGGTGCTGAAAGTCTTTCTCTTCGACATGTCGGAGCTCGAAGGCGTGCTGCGTGCGCTGTCCTTCATCGGTCTCGGTGCCGTGCTGATCGGCATAGGGCTGTTCTATCAACGGCTGCTGACAAGGGCGGCGAGGGAAGCGTAGTGCGTCGACTTGTTTGGATATTCAAAATGGAATATATGAATATCCAATAGGAGATATTCATGCCGCTCTACATTCGCGACGACGAGGTCGATGCGCTGGCTGCAAAATTGCAGCGCGAGACCAATGCGACCAGCAAGACCGAAGCCGTGCGGACCGCGCTTTTGCACGAACTGGAACGCCATCGCGCCAAGGTGCCGCTGCGCGATCGGATCGTCAGGCTTCAGGCGGAGGCGAAGAAGATCGGTCTGCCCAATCCCGATTTCGACATGAAGAAATTCACCGATGAGATGTGGGAAGATTGATGTTTGTCGACGCTTCGGTGATCGTCGCCGTCCTCAACCAGGAACCAGGCTGGGAAGAATTGTCCAAACAGCTCTCCGGAACTGTCGACTTCTACGTCTCCGCGATGGTCCGCTTTGAGGCGACACAGGCTCTGGCGCGGGCCGGCGCGGGTTCCCGCAAGCCGACCGCTGAAGCTCTCCTGAAGGCTCGCGATCTGGTGGACCAGCTGATTTTGGAAATTGGCGGAGAAAATGTGCCGATCGGCGACGAAATCGGCTCGCGCGCTATCGATGCAAGCGCGCGCTATGGCAAGGCCGTCGGTCATCAAGCCGATCTGAACCTTGGCGACTGTTTTGCCTATGCCTGTGCGAAAACTCTCGGCGTTTCGCTGCTCTATAAGGGTGGCGATTTCCTGCTGACGGATTTGGCATGATCTTAGCTTCGACAATCGGATAGCCGGCGCGTCGCTGTTACCTACGGACAGTGCCTTGCAGGCGGTGTTGTTCTGCTGCTTGCTTGATGATGCTGGCAATCTTGCGGACAAACGCCGGACTGAAAGCGCCGATTGGCTTGGTGGAGACGAGATCATACGCCTCATCGACCCGTACGCGGTTGTATTCGTCGATGATGAGCCATGAGGGAAAGTCGAGCCCGCCTCTGCGGCACTCGATTTCACTGATTGCGATGTATAGTCGGGACGGGTCCGGCTTTTGCGAGGTAAGCGGAAACAGGAACAGCGCGGCAGGCGTAGCCGGGGTTCTGACCACGATGCAGACAGGGCGCGCTTTTCGGCCGGATTCCTCGCCAGCCTTCGCCTGCCGCGCCCAAAGATAATAATATCGGAGCAGGTCGCCCGGCTTAAGCATCAGGCTCTTCACCGGCTATGACCGCTTCGAGCCCGGACATCAGTTCATTATGGACGTCGTTCGGTGCACCCTCGAGCGTGTAAGCGGCCGCATGGGGCATGCTGACGAGCTTGCGGTATTGACTGGCTGAAAGGATGACAAGTTTCTCCTTGCCGCGTTTCGTGAGCGCTACGGGCTCGATCATTGCCGTTTCGAGTATCTCCCCCGAAGCGCGGTTCATGTCTGAGAAGGTGAATTGCTTCATCGCAGGCCTCATACGTAATTCATCTATTATAGGTATTTTACGTAACTAAGACAATCAATTCCTGGGTCGGTTGCTGCGGGAATAAATTGGCCTCTGCCGGCGTTATTCATGTGCTTGGGTAACCGCAGCGGTTGGGCCGCTTCGCGCTGACTGCTTGCACCGCGCCGCGAAGGCGCGTTCTATCCGGATGGACAGCGACCTCGAAACAAGCGGTCATGGACGACAAGAAGGCAGCGATCCTAAGCGAGATACCGCGGTTGCGGCGCTACGCGCGCTCGCTGCTTCGCGACCGCGATTCCGCCGACGACCTCGTCCAGGATTGCCTGGAGCGGGCGCTTGTGCGGCTCGACAACTGGCAAACGGGAGAAAGCCCCCGGAGGTGGCTGTTTACGATCATGCATCACTTGTTCATCGACCAGATGCGCAAGGTCAACCGGCGCGGCGAGGCGGCGATATTGCCTCTCGAAGCCGGTGAAGCCCAAGCCGCACCCGCCGATCAGGTCGAGACCATCGCCTCGCGCGAGATCATGGATGCCTTGCAGGCGATCAGCCCCGATCGCCGCGCGGCCTTGGTGATGGTCGCAATCGAGGGTTTTTCCTATGCCGAGGCCGCCAACATCCTTGGCGTGCCGGCCGGCACGCTGATGTCGCGCATTGCGCGCGGCCGCGACGAACTGCGTGGACTGCTCGACGACGGCTCGCGCCGCCGCTCGATAAGGATTGTTGAGAAATGACCCGCCGCGATTTCTCCGAACGCGATATCCATATGGCCCTCGACGGCGAGCTGCCGGGCGAGGAGCGCATGGCTTACGACGCCTGGCTCGAGGCCAATCCCGAGATGAAGGCAAAGTCCGCGCGCTACATCGCCGACCGCGCCGCCATGCGCGCCGCCCTGGCCGGCGTGATGGACGAGCCGGTCCCGGCGAGGCTGCGGCAGGCATTGCTCGGCCAGGCGCCTGCAAAGGCATCGACTTGGCGTTCGCGCTGGTGGCTCTCGGCCGCGGCCGCCGTTGTGTTCGCCGTGGGCGGCCTCGGCGGCTATGTCGCCGGCATCGACAGCGTCAGCCGCGGTGACGACGGCGACGACCAGCTCGCCGAGCAGGCGATCGCCGCCCATGTCCTCTACGCCGCCGAGAAGCGCCATGCCGTCGAGGTCCCGGCAAGCGACAAGGACCATCTCCAGGCCTGGCTGTCGAACCGAGTCGGGCTGAAGCTGGTTGCGCCCGACCTGGCGGCCGAGGGCTTTCAACTGGTCGGTGGCCGGCTGCTGCCGGCCGGCGGCCAGGGCAAGGCGGCGATGCTGCTCTACGAGGACGCCAAGGGCGAGCGCATCTCGCTCTTCGTCACCGCCGAATCGTCGGCGACGTCCAAGGGCACCTATACTGCCGAGGGGGGCGGACCGGAGGCGGTCTACTGGCTGGATAAAGGCTATGCTTGCGCCGTCGTCGGCTCGTTGCCGCCGGAGCGGCTGTCGGATGTCGCAAAAACCGCTTATGGCCAGCTCGTGGCAGGCATATCGAGCTGAACCGGCTGCCTTTTTCGGCGGCCGGCAGCCCTTTGAACGGCAATCCTGTTCAAATGCTTTGCCCTTTCCAGCCGGGGCGGAAACTGTCACAATTCAGCCCTAATCAAGGAGCGATAGCGCTTGATGAATACTGGCGGTTCGGCCGGTGTTCGCGACGCATCCACCGGGGCCGTTTTCTTTAACCCAATCGAGGTTCTCCCAAGCCCGCATGCCTGCCGAGATCCGCAAGGCCCGTGCGTCAGACGTCGATGACCTCGCCGCCATCGAGAAGGCGGTGTTTCCGGGCGACAGGCTCTCGCGCCGCTCCTTCCGCCAGTTCATCGAACGTGAAACCGCCGAGATGCTGGTGGCTGAGAACGAGGGCCGTGTCGCCGGCTATGCGGTGGTGCTGTTTCGCAAGGGCAGCGGCGTGGCGCGGCTCTATTCCATCGCCGTCGGCCCGTTCTTCGGTCGGCTCGGTATCGGCCGCCTTCTGCTGGCGGCCGCCGAGGAAGCGGCCTTCGAGCACGACCGGCTGTTGCTGCGCCTCGAAGTGCGCGAGGACAACGATCGCGCCATTCGTATCTACGAGCAGGCCGGCTATCGAAAACTGGGCCGCGAGCCCGATTATTACGAGGATGGCGCCACGGCGCTGCGCTACGAAAAGACGCTGCGCGGCGACACCCCGACCGCGACCAGGGTGCCGTTCTACCAGCAGACCTGCGAGTTCACCTGCGGCCCTTGCTGCCTGATGATGGCGATGGCCAATTTCGATCCTGGCTTCGTGCCCGATCCGGTTATGGAAATCCGCCTGTGGCGCGAGGCGACCACAGTCTTCATGATGTCCGGCCCTGGCGGCTGCGAGCCTTTCGGCCTGGCGGTCGCCGGCTACGAGAGCGGACTTGCGGCCGAGATATTCGTCTCCTTTTACGGCGCGTTGTTCCTCCAGTCGGTGAGGAGCGTGGACAAGCGCCGGGTGATGGAGCTTGCCCAGGTCGATTTCCGCCGTCGCGCCGAACTCTACGGCGTCCCTGTCAACTACCGTCCGTTCGGCATCGGCGACATCCGTGACGCCCTTGCCGAGGGCAAGCTGGTTGTGGTCCTGATCAGTGGCTTCCTGATGTTCGGCAAGAAGGTGCCGCATTGGGTGCTGGCCATCGGCGACGATGGCGACCATATCCTGATCCACGATCCCTGGGTCGAGGATGAAAGGCAGGAAACGATCCTCGATGCCGCGAACATTCCGGTGCCCTACGACATCTTCATGAATATGGCGCAGTTCGGCCGCGATGGTTTGCGCGCCGCAATCACTCTGGGAAAACGCTGAGACAATGACCTGGGTTATCCTGACAGGCAGGCAGAACGATCTCGATCAGGTGGCCACACCCCACAAGATCATCACCAACCGCGACTATCTCGCGCATCCGGCGCTGTTCCGCGGCCAGCGGCCGAAGGTGATCAACCTGTCGAACAATTACGGCTACCAGAGCCGCGGCTACTACGCCTCGCTTCTCGCGGGCTCGCGCGGCCACAGGGTGATCCCGACCGTCGAGACCATGATCGACCTCTCGGAGCGCAAGCTCTACGAGCACGCGCTGCCGGAGCTCGAGCTTGCCCTGAACAAATGCCGCAAGGATCTCGGCGGGATTTTTCCGGCCAAGGTAGCGATCTTCTTCGGCATCGGTCCGTCGAAAGTATGGGATCGTTTCGCCAAGCTGTTGTTCGACTGGTTCCGCGCGCCGGCGCTCGAGGTCCATATCAAGGACAGCGCCGAATGGGCCTCGATCCGCAAGATCGGTTTCCTGCCGCTTGCCCGCATGTCCGAGGATGAGGAAGAGTTCTTCCTGCAATGCCTGGACACCTACACCAACCGCGAATGGCGCGACACCAAGGGCCGCACGCCGGCGCGCTATACGTTCGCGACGCTGGTCGATCCGCATGAGGAACTGCCGCCGTCGGAGATTTCCTCGCTGCGCTATTGGGCGAGGATCGCCGAGAAGATGGGCGTCGAGGTCGAGCCGATCACCAGGAAGGACCTCGCCAAGCTCGCCAATTACGACGCGCTGTTCATCCGCGAGACGACGTCGATCTCCAACCACACCTACCGCTTCGCGCGCCGCGCCCAGCAGGAAGGGATGCCGGTAATCGACGATCCGCTGTCGATGATCCGCTGCACCAACAAGGTCTATCTCAACGAGCTGATGACCTACAACAAGGTGCCGGTGCCGCCGACGGTGATGATTGCCGGCACGTCCGACTTCGAAGTGGCGGCGCAGACGCTCGGCTTCCCCCTGGTGCTGAAGATCCCGGATTCGTCTTTCTCGCGCGGCGTCAAGAAATGCGAGAACATGGCGGAGCTGACCAAGCTCGCGACCGAATGGCTGGACGATTCCGATCTCTTGATCGCGCAGAAATTCATCCCGACCGAATATGACTGGCGCGTCGGCGTGCTCGGCGGCCAACCGCTGTTTGCCGTGCATTATCTGATGGCGAAGAAGCACTGGCAGATCGTCAACCACAAGGCCAGCGGCAAGCCCGACCAGGGCGGCATCAAGACGTTCACGCTGAAGCAGACGCCGCCGCATGTCGTCGAAACCGCGGTGCGGGCGGCAAAATGCATCGGCGACGGGCTCTACGGCGTCGACCTCAAGGAGACCAAGGACGGCGTCTTCGTCATCGAGGTCAACGACAATCCCAACCTCGACCATGGCTGGGAGGATTCCGGCGAAAAGGACGAACTCTGGGTGCGGCTGACGCAGTGGTTCCTGGAGCGCCTGGAAAGGCCGGACAAGTAGCGGCCGGAGGAGGGGAGTTGGGGGACTGAGGAATTGAAGAATTGAAGAATTGAAGAATTGGGTGTCTAGCCGAGTCATTCGTCCTCGCTTCCCAGTTCTCCAGTTCTCCAGTTCTCCAATTCCTCAATTCCCTCTGGCTATCGTGATCTCATGACCGCAATCGACCCCGACGCAGCCATCGATCATCGTTCCGTGATAGCCTCGCTGACGAATGAGGAGCGCAGCCAGCTGACCGGCAAATCAGATGGGCCGGCCCTTGTCCACCTCGCGCTCCATCTCGGCGCGATCGTCCTCCTCGGCGCGCTGATCGCGGCCAAGGTGCCGTTCTGGCCGGTCCTGATGCTGCCGCAGGGCATTCTGATCGTGTTCCTGTTCACGCCGCTGCATGAAACGGTGCACAGGACGGCGTTCGAAACGCAGTGGCTGAACGATACCGTCGCGCGCTTCTGCAGCCTGGCGCTCGCGCTGCCGGCCGACTGGTTCCGCTACTTCCATTTCGCCCATCACCGCTTCACCCAGGATCCCGAAAACGATCCGGAGCTCGCATTCCCGAAGCCCGAGACGATGCGGCAATACATCGTCTACGTCTCCGGGCTGCCGGTGTGGTGGGGGCATTTCAAGACGCTCTACACCAATGCGATGGGGCGCTGCCGCGACAGCTACGTGCCGCCGAAGGGCTTGCCGAAAGTAAAGGCCGAGGCGCGCGCGATGATCGCCTTCTATGTCGTCTTGCTGGCGCTGGCGGTCTGGTTCAAGGCCTCGGTGCTGCTCTATGTCTGGATCGCGCCGGCGCTGCTCGGCCAACCGTTCCTGAGGCTTTATCTGCTGGCTGAGCACGGCCGCTGTCCCTTCGTCGCCAACATGCTGGAAAACACCAGGACCACACTGACCAACCGGTTCGTGCGCAAGCTCGCCTGGAACATGCCTTATCATGCCGAGCACCACGCCTATCCCGGCGTGCCGTTCCACCAGCTGCCGGAATTCCACCGCCTGATCGAGCGGCACCTCAAGGTGGTCGAGCCAGGCTATGTCTCTTTCCACGAGAAATACATAGAGGCACTGCGTTGACTTGAAGCGCGTCGCCCCGACCTTTGATGCGACGCGCCTGGGTCCTCAGCCTGACTGGCGCAGCAGCGCCTGCGAGCGCAGCAGCCCGCCAATGTCGGACGCCTTGGCCGGCACGCCGATCAGAAAGCCTTGCGCCTCGCCGCAACCGGCTTTGCGCAGCGTGTCGAGCTGCGCTTCGGTCTCGACCCCTTCGGCGGTGACGGTGATGCCGAGCTCTGCCCCGAGCCCGATCACCGTGCGCACGATCGCCGCCGTGTCGCGCTTGTCGAGATCGCGGATGAAGGAGCGGTCGATCTTGATCTTGTCGACGGGGAAGCGCCGGAGGTAGCCGAGCGAGGAATAGCCGGTGCCGAAATCGTCGAGCGCAATGCGCACGCCGAGACCGCGCAACTGGCTCAGCGTCTTCAGCACCGCGTCGCTTTCGTCCATCATCACCGTCTCGGTGATTTCGAGCTCCAGCCGGTTGGCCGGCAGGCCGGAAAAGGCAAGCGCCGAGATCACGCTGCGAGCGAAGCCGCCGCTCTTGATCTGCGCGGCCGAGACATTGACGGCCATGCGCATGTCCGGCGGCCAGTTCGCCGCCACGTTGCAAGCCTTGCGCAGCGCCCAATCGCCGAGCTGCACGATCAGTCCGGTTTCCTCGGCGACCGCGATGAAGTTTTCCGGCGACACCAGGCCGCGCGACCGCGAGCGCCAGCGCATCAGGGCTTCCGCGCCGACAATTTTGCCGGAGCCGATGTCGAGGATCGGCTGGAAGTCGAGTTCGAATTCGCGCCTGGACAGCGCTGCCTCGAGATCGGCCTCGAGCGCCCGGCGCTCGCGCATCAGGGCATCCATGCCTTGCTCGAAGAAGCGGTAGACGTTGCGCCCTTCGCTCTTGCCCCGGTAGAGCGCCATGTCGGCGTTGGTGAGCAGCGTGTCGGCGTCGTGTCCGTCGCCGGGATAGAGCGCGATGCCGAGGCTCACGCCCACATGCATCTCGCGCCCCTTGTCGCGATAAGGCTTGCCGACGATCTCGACGATGCGCTTGGCGAGCTTTTCGGCGTCGGCGGCGCTCCTGATGCCCGACTGGATGATGGCGAATTCGTCGCCGCCGAAGCGCGCCACCACGTCCTTGCTGCTGCGCACGGCGTGCTGCAGCCGCTTGGCGACGCATTGCAGCAGCCAGTCGCCGGCCGGATGGCCGAACGTGTCGTTGACGGCCTTGAAGCGGTCGAGGTCGAGCGAGAGGATTGCCAGCGGCTTTGCCTCGCCAAGCGCATGGTCCAGCTTTTCGCGAAACATCGAGCGGTTGGGCAGATTGGTGAGCGTGTCGTGATGCGCCAGATGCGTCATGCGCTCTTCGGTGCGCCGGCGCTCGGTGACGTCCTCGAAAGTCGCCACCCAGCCGCCGCCGGCCAGCGGTCGCCGCTGGACGAAGAGCGTTCGGCCGTCGACCAGCTCGCGATAGCTCGCGTGCGACTGGCCGGCATCCAGCCTTGCCTTGGATTTTCCGACTTCGATGTCGATTTCGAGCGGTGCGAAGATGCCGAGGCGAATGAGTTTGTCCAGCATCTGGCGATGCGTCATGCCGAGCGTGAAATCCGACGCCTCGGCGTTGCACAGGTCCAGAAAGCGCTGGTTGCGCACGATGAGCCGGCCCTCGGCGCTGTACATCAGCAGGCCTTGCGACATGTTGGCCAGCGCGGCATCGAAGCGGCGGTATTGCTCTTTCAACTCGGCCTCGGCGCGCCGCTCCTCGGTCACATCCTCGTAGATCGACACCCAGCCGCCGACGGCGATCGGCCGGTGCGAAATGACGATGATGCGCCCGTCCGACAGGATTTCCTCATAAGTCGAAGCCCTGGCGCCGTCGATGTAAGGCTTGCGGATGGCATAAAGCTCGCTCGCGCTCTGCGAGGCGATGCCGATGTCGACGCTGTGCTGCAGGATGTCGAGGAAACGAATGCCGGGCTTCACCACTTTGGCGTCCAGGCTGAAGATGTCGATGTAGTTGCGGTTGCAGATAATCATCCGCTCATCGGCGTCGAACATGCACAGGCCATGCGACATGTTCTCGACAGCGGCCGCGAAGCGCTCGTTCTGCGCGCGAAGTTCTTCTGCGATTCGCCGGGATGGACCAATGCCGGACGTCTTTCGCCTGCCGACGACCGAACCAGTCTTGACATGTGCGCCGGGCATGAGCACGCCTTCGGATCGTGACCGAACGCAATACTGTCGCGGCCGCGGGTTAATTTAGCGTTCTTTCATGGGGTTGTATTCACGGCAAGCGACGACTGGCGCCTGGCTTCCAGCGTCTTGAAACGCTTCAGAAAAGCTGTTTGCGCCCAGGTCACGGATTTTGGCGTGAAGTCGAAGCGATCGGCGGAGAAGCCGCGCGGCCGGCCGAAATACTCGGTCGCCTCAGCGGTCGAAAAGCCAGCCAGCAGCGTCGCCTCGTAATAGGCGGCGATCTGGTCGGCGCGCTTGATGTCGTTGCGCAAGGAGGCGGCGAGCTCCGCCGGCAGCGAGAAACGCAGATGGATGGCGCGCTGCAGGCGCAGCTCGCAATCCTTGTAGGAGCCGCCCATCACCGATTTGAACGGCGAGATCATGTCGCCGATGACATATTCCGGCGCATCATGCAGCAGCGCTGCCAGCCGCGCCTCGGCCGTGGCCTCGGGTGCCAGTTCGCCATAAAGCGCTTCGACCAGCAGCGAGTGCTGCGCCACCGAGAAGGCGTGGTCGCCTCTGGTCTGGCCGTTCCAGCGCGCGACGCGGGCGAGCCCGTGCGCGATATCGGCGATCTCTATGTCGAGCGGCGAGGGATCGAGCAGGTCGAGCCGCCGGCCGGACAGCATGCGTTGCCAGGCGCGCGGCGGAGCGCCGGCCCGGTCGGCAGCCATCAGGCCTCCTCCGCGCTGGCCGCATCCTGCGGGAAGGTGAATTTCGCCCAGTGCGGGATAGCAAGCATGATTGGCGTCTCGCCGGCCCTGATCGAATCGTGAGCGTCGATCGCTGCCTTGACGCGGTCGGTGCGCACGATGGCGAGGCCGCGCCCCTCGTTTGACGAACCCAGAATGCCGACCGGCCGGCCATTGACCGTCACCTCCGCGCCGGCCGGCGGTAGCGGACCGGCTGCGACGGCGATCAGCACACGGCGCCGCGCGGTGCCGCGATGCTGCATGCGCGAGACCACTTCCTGGCCGACATAGCAGCCCTTCTTGAAGCCGACGCCCCCCGTCTCGTCGAGCAGCACGTCGTGCGGGAAGGCGTCGCCAAGCTGGTAGTCGGAGCCGCTTTCTGCAATGCCGTAGCCGATGCGCATGTTCAGCCAGCCATTCGGGTCGCCGCCGTCCCGCGCCTCGCCGCCATAAGTGCGCGTAACCGTGATATCTTGAAACCGCATGTCGGCAAGCGCGCTTGAATCAGAACGTGAGGCGGTTGAATCATCACCCCATGCGACTGTGACAAGCACCTGATCCTGCTTGGCGATCTCGGCCTTTGCCCTTAGCCGGTAAAGCATCAGCCTGCGCACGAAGTCATCGGCGATGTCGGCCCGGCATTCCAGTTGGAAGCCATCGTCGCCGGCGCGCGAGACCAGGAAATCGAACAGAATCTTGCCCTGCGGCGAAAGCAGCGCGCCAGGTTTTGCCTGACCCCGGCCGAGGGCGTCGAGGTCGGTGGTGAGGATGTTCTGCAAAAAGTGCTCGGCATCGGGGCCTGACACGGAAATGAGCGCGCGGTCTTTGATTTGGGCAAAGGGCATGAGCGTGAAATCGGCCTGATCTTGCAAAACGTCCGGTCATTACGTAAGCCGGCCACACTCCCCCCGCAAGAGATTGGACCTGCCCATGGCAACCACCTTCGACCTCATCCTGACAGGCGGCACGGTGGTCAACCATGACGGCGAGGGCCGGCGCGACATCGGCGTGAAGGCCGGACGCATCGCGCGGATCGGCGATCTCGGCCAGGCTTCGGCTGGCGAAACCATTGACTGCACGGGCCTGCACATCCTGCCGGGCGTCGTCGACAGCCAGGTGCATTTTCGCGAACCGGGGCTGGAGCACAAGGAGGATCTGGAAACCGGCTCCCGCGCCGCGGTGCTGGGCGGCGTCACCGCCGTCTTCGAAATGCCCAACACCAACCCTTTGACCACCAGTGAGGCCGCGCTCGCCGACAAGGTGCGGCGGGCCACCGGGCGCATGCATTGCGACTTCGCCTTCTGGGTCGGCGGGACGCGCGACAATGCTCGCGATGTCGGCGAACTGGAGCGGCTGCCGGGCGCGGCCGGCATAAAAGTGTTCATGGGCTCGTCCACCGGCGATCTTCTGGTCGAGGACGATGAAGGCGTCGCCTCGATCCTGCGCAACACCCGCCGCCGCTCCGCCTTCCATTCGGAGGACGAGTTCCGCCTGCGCGAACGGCTCGGCGAGCGCGTCGAGGGCGATCCCTCGTCGCATCCGGTCTGGCGCGACGAGATCGCGGCGCTGCGTTGCACGGAGCGGCTGGTGCGCATCGCCAGGCAGACACGTGCGCGCATCCATGTGCTGCACATCTCGACGGCCGAGGAGATCGTCTTCCTCGAGCAGCACAAGGATGTCGCGACCTGCGAGGCCACGCCGCATCACCTGACGTTGAGCGCCGACGACTATGCCAGGCTTGGCACGCTGATCCAGATGAACCCGCCGGTGCGGGCGCCACGCCATCGTGAAGGCGTCTGGCACGGCATTTCGCAGGGCATCGTCGATGTCCTTGGCTCCGACCACGCGCCGCACACGCTGGCCGAGAAGGCGAAGACCTATCCGGCCTCGCCGTCCGGCATGACCGGCGTGCAGACGCTGGTGCCGATCATGCTCGACCACGTCAATGCCGGCCGGCTCGGCCTGCAGCGCTTCGTCGACCTTTCCAGCCATGGTCCGCAGCGCATTTTCGGCATGGCCAGGAAAGGCCGCATCGCCGCCGGCTACGATGCCGATTTCACGATCGTCGACATGAAGCGGCGCGAGACCATCACCAACGCGCAGGCCGGCTCCAGGGCCGGATGGACGCCCTATGACGGCAAAGAGGTCACCGGCTGGCCGGTCGGCACCATCGTGCGCGGCGTGCGCGTCATGTGGGAAGGCGAGATCGCGACACCCGGCCAGGGCAGGGCGGTGGAGTTCTCCGAGGCGCTGCCGGCCTGATCCCACCGACATTGGATTTGTTAAGCGCTCTGCATTATCTTGAGTGGGCTATGACCGCGAATATTGCGCCGATCATTCCTGCGGAGTTTCCTGAGCTCCAGGCGCTCGCCTGGAACCGCGATGTCGCGCGCCCTATTCCCGCGAAAGAGGCCTTTGCGCTTTACGAACGCAACTGGCGCTTTGTCGACCAAAAGCGCCTTACGGCGCGTGAGAAGCTGCTTATCATGAAATTGGCCGACGAATTCGGCCACGGCATCCTTCTGACCACATCGTGATAACTCATCTTGTTGTCCTCGATGCGCGCCATCACCGCGCCCGACAGGAATATTGCGGGTAGAAATCATGAAGGCGTTCGAAAAACCGGAACATAGGGTGATTGCCAAAGCCCTCGGGCTGATGGATCGCGACTTTCTGACGGCGAACCAATGCTGGTTTGGCGGCGGCACAGCCATTGTCATGAAGCTTGGCGAATATCGCCGGTCACTGGATCTGGATTTTCTTTGCGCCGATGCCGGCGGCTACCGCGAGCTGCGGACACGAGCATCGGAATTCGGCGTTCGAGCCTTTTTTCCTGAGCCCGTCGAAGCTGTTCGGGACTTTCAGATCGACCAATATGGCCTGAGGACGGTGTTGCGCCTGACGGATCAACCGATCCGGTTCGAAGTCGTCCGGGAGGGCCGCATCGATTTGCGTGGTCATTTTGACGACGATCTGGGGATACCGGCCCTTGTTCCTGCAGACATGTTTGCCGAGAAGCTGCTGGCGAATGCCGATCGATGCCAGGATCGTGCCGTCGCATATCGAGATGCCTTCGATCTCGGGATGCTGGTTAAAGCGTATGGGCAAATCCCAACCGAAGCCCTCGACAAGGCGCAAACTGCTTATGGACCCGACATCGAACGCAAAATTGCCTGGGTGGTGGGTAAGCTCCGGGACAAACGCGAACTCCGCGACGCAGCCGAGGTCTTGCAAATGGACCCTGCGGTGAGCGCCGACGCCATTTCTGCCTTGCGAGAGGAAGCGGCTCGCATCTGGCCGGAGGCCGGGAAGAGATAAGTTTCCCGCTCAATCCCCGGCGACGAAAAACAGCCACTGTCCCGTCGGCGTGATGCCGACGCGGTAAAAGATGTAGGCGCCGAACTGCTTCATGTCGTCATAGTCGCTGGCGGTGACCAGCTTGAACAATTCGACGCGCTGCCTTGCATCGAGCTTGTCGAGTGGCAGCGCGAAGAAATACGGCCAGACATAGAGTTCCTGCGGCGTGCCGGTGTCGACATGGACGTAGCCGGCCGAAAGCACCTCTTCCAGGATGGCGAGGATTTCCTGGCCGTCGCCGTCGCCCGAGAGGCTCTTGAGGAAGGTGACGGGGTCGCCGTCGATGTCGCCCAGCGACAATTGCGTCATCGCCTCGCCCGTGCCGATCAGCGGCCTCAGCTTCTCGATGTCGCCGGTCCGGCAGGCCTCGATGAGCAGCCCGTGCATGCGCTTGACCGGTTCGGGAAGCGTGTTGAGGTCGTAGACGACCGCGGGCGGCGGCGCGTCAGGGTCTGCGCGCGGGCTGGTGATGCCGCCATTGGCGGGCGGCGTCTCCGGCTCCGACTTGTCGGTGTCGTCGGCCGGCTGGCCGTCCGCGGGCTTGGTGCCGGGCGTCTCCGGCATCGGCACGGCAGCGCCGGGCGCGGCGCTGTCACTATTGGCGGGCGGGGTGACCGGCGAAGGCAGGTCCTCGCGCTGGATCTCGCTCAGTGCGTAGGAGGGCGTGCTGGTGAGGCACAGAGGCAGCGCCAGGCAGGAAGCGGCGATCAGGATGCTGAGGGCCGGCCCGCGCGGCCGGCCTGACATCGAAAATCTCACCGCCTGCCTCTCCATGGTTCCCGGGTTCGGCCCGGCCGGCACATTGAATGTCCGAGCGCATGGACATGATGCCCAAACGGCGCGTCGCCGTCAAAAGTCACTATCAAAAAGTCGCTGTCAAAACAGGTGGCTAGTGCTTCAGCCGTTCCGGCTCGAACGCGCCGGCGATCACTTTTTCCCGCATGCGGTCGAGCAGGGCAAGCGCGGAGGTCTCGCCATTGGCGCGCAACATCTCGCCGAAAGCGGTCTCCAGCGCCGCTTCGGCGATGATTTCCGGTTCGATGCCGGCCGACAGGCCCTCGGCCCACGCTTCGCTGTGGCTCTCCACGGCGGTCAGCCGCTTTTCTTCCCTGACCAAAGCGTCGATGTCGCTGACACCATGTTCCATTGCGATGTCCACTTTCTGCAAGCGTCGATCCGACGAGGGATCCGGCTTGGTCTGTCAGTTCGTCCGCAGTCTCAATTAAGTCTTTGTAAATACGACATTTTTACGGTCGAAATCCACATTCCGGGCGAGACTGCCCTCAATCGATGCCGAGCTTAGCCGATTAGACCGGCTTGGGGCATCGAAACCTTCAGTTTGAGTTAATTCCACAACTGCGCGCTAACGTTTCGTTAATACTGTTGCGCAAGTGCAACACATGATTGCACCAGACGGGACAGGACACAATAAGACACGTCACATTGGCGCCATTGCCCGCAACAAATCTGCGCAAAACGCGCAGCGGTCGAGCCGGGCTCAATTCCCGTAGCGGGAGGCGATGTCGCGCGACAACGTCTCGCCTTCCTTCATGTAGCGCGCGATGGCCTCGGTCGCCGACGGCGTGCATCGCGTGTAGGTGCCGCTGAAGGAGCGGTAGCCGCGGTTGAACGAGGCGATGAAACGGGCGCGCCGGTCGGGATCGGGATTTTCCGATTCGAGCAGCTTTTCCATCTCGCCCCGCCACTTGTCGCCCTTCTCGCCACACAGGTTGCGCAGGAAATGCAGCGATCCCAGCACTTCCGCCAGCCGCATCAGCCCGGGCTCGAAAGGCGCCTCGGCGGCGGGCGCCGGGGACGCTGCGACGGTCATGCTGACGGCGAGGCACGCGGCGAGAAAAGCGGAAGCGCGGGTCATCAAAGCCTTGCGATGAAAGAGCAGGGTCTTGTGGCGAAACATTTTGTCGCCTGCAAGGCCATTCTGGACGCTCACCGCCTGGGGTCTTGTGCGGGGCCGAGTAATTCTTCGGCGACCGAGAACACGTCGCCCGCCAGCGGCATCCCTGCCATTTCCGCCAGCGTGTAGAACGCCGCCGTCTCGGCGTCGTCGCTGGCGACGGGTTCGCCGCCGGCATAGGCCGCGCCGAACACCGTCAGCAGGTAGTCGACCGCGTGGTTTTCAGCATGGCCGTCAATATGGAAGTCGCGCAGCGGCCGGTAGCCTGTCGCCTCGAGCCCGGTCTCTTCCTGCAACTCGCGCGCCGCGGCTTGCGCAAGCGTCTCGCCCGGCTCGACCTTGCCGCCGGGATAGGCATAGAGCCCTTGCGACGGCGCCCGCGCGCGTTTGACCAGAAGCACGGTGCCGCCGCGCACGACGGCGACGGAAACAGCCGGTATGATCTTGCGCTGTTCCATGCGTGCCGATCTTTCTGCAGCCTTTTGTGGATCGATTGGGCGAATCCAGCTTTAGCCGTTGCGGCATGGCGGTTCCATCGCCACTTTCGTGGAACGTCAATCGAAGAACCCAGATCCATGTGTGGACGCTTTGCCCTGACCGCCACGCCGGACCAGACCGCCGCCTTGCTCGGCCTGGCCGAGCTGGAGGAATTTCCGGCGCGCTACAACATCGCGCCGACGCAGCCGGTGCTTATGGCGCTTGCCGGGCCGCGGCGGGAGCCGGGCTCGAACTTGCCGGACCGCCAGGCGATGCTGGTGCGCTGGGGCCTGATTCCCACCTGGGTCGAGGACACCAAGGCGTTTCCGCTGCTCATCAACGCCCGCTCCGAAGGCGTGCTGCAAAAGGCTTCGTTCAAATCCGCCATGCGCCACCGCCGTGCTCTGGTGCCGGCCTCCGGCTTTTACGAATGGCAGCAGTCGGGCGGCAAGAAGGGCCAGCCTTACTGGATCCGGCCGAAGCGAGGCGGGATGATTGCCTTCGCCGGCCTGATCGAGACCTATGCCGAACCAGGCGGCTCGGAGATGGACACCGGCGCGATCCTCACGACCGAGGCCAATGCCGGCATCGCCCATATCCATGACCGCATGCCCGTGGTGGTCGAGGAGTGCGACTTCGCCCGCTGGCTCGATTGCCGCACGCAGGAGCCTCGCGACGTGCTCGACCTGTTGAAGCCCGCCGAGCCCGATTTCTTCGAGGCGATTCCGGTTTCAGACCTGGTCAACAAGGTCGCCAACACCGGGCCGGAGATCCAGGGGCGCGGCATCATTTCGCCACAGGCCGAAAAGCCCAGGCGCCAGAAACCCGGCGCGGACGAAAACCAGATGACGCTCTTTTAGCGAAGGCTGCTCGCCTCGAGAGGCTGCTTTGGGGCCTTCATCTCCAAGGCGCTTGTTTGCGCCCTCATCGCCGGCGTCCCATGGTCGGGGACCGAGCCGGTCGTTGTTGTCAGGCGGCGCGCGGCGAGACGATCTTCTGCGTCGGCTTCTTCTTCTTCGCGGTGTGAAGAAGCGCTGCCACGATGGCCGCCGGGCCGATCGCGCGGTAGTGGCTCGCGAGAGCCGGCTGCGTTTGTCGGTCCTGTTCCTGCTTGGTGCGAGCCATGATTCTCTCCCTGGTAACCGTTTCGTGTTCAGCGTTTGGCGGTCGATTCCGACCAAATCGTGACTTCTGGCGGTCTAGCCGGCGAATGTTTCATCACTGTGCCGACATGTTTAATAAAATGTTTCGGCCTGTCTTTACCTGTGATCCAACGACATCTTTCCTGAGCGGGGCGACTTGACGGCAACACCTGCCGGCGCGATAAAGCCGCCCATGAAAACGTCTTTCGCCATTTGTGGCATTTGCATTATTGGCTAGCCTCGCGCTGGTCCGGACGTTTTCGCCTTATCTTTCCCCAGATCGGAAAAACGCCCCGGCCAGCAGGCTGGAGCCTGATTTGCGCCGATGGCGCAGAGCTGGTTCCAGTGAACCCAAATTAAGGACCGGGACCGCATGTCGGACGCATCGAAGGGCCTCAGCCTCTACAACACGCTGACGCGGACAAAGGAACTTTTCGTTCCGATCGATCCGCACAATGTGCGCATGTATGTCTGCGGCCCGACCGTCTACGACTTTGCCCATATCGGCAATGCGCGTCCGGCGATCGTCTTCGACGTGCTCTTCCGTCTGTTGCGCCATCTCTACGGCGAAAGCCACGTCACGTATGTGCGCAACATCACGGATGTCGACGACAAGATAAATGCCAGGGCGCTGCGCGACTTCGGCGGCGACATCGCGGCCGGAAAGCTGTCGCTCAACGACGCGATCCGCAAGGTCACCGAAAAGACCGCCGGCCAGTACCACAAGGATGTCGCGGCGCTCGGCTGCCTGCAGCCGACCTACGAGCCGCGCGCCACCGAGTTCGTCGCACCGCGTGCCGACGGCAAGGCCGACATGCTCTCGCTGATCCGGCAGTTGATCGAGCGCGGCCACGCCTATGTCGCCGCAGGCGAGGTGCTGTTCGACACCGCCTCGATGCCGGACTATGGCGAATTGTCGAAGCGCAATCTCGACGAGCAGCAGGCCGGCGCGCGCATCGCGGTCGACGCGCACAAGAAGAACCCCGGCGATTTCGTGCTGTGGAAACTGTCGAGCCCGGAAGAGCCCGGCTGGGAGAGCCCGTGGGGCAGGGGCCGGCCCGGCTGGCACATCGAATGCTCGGCCATGTCGGCCGCCTATCTCGGCGAGGTCTTCGACATCCATGGCGGCGGCTTGGACCTGATCTTCCCGCACCACGAGAACGAGATTGCCCAGTCGCGCTGCGCCCACGGCACCAAGGTCATGGCCAATGTGTGGATGCACAACGGCTTCCTGCAGGTCGAAGGCCAGAAGATGTCGAAGAGCCTCGGCAATTTCTTCTCGATCCATGAGCTGCTGGAAACGGAGCGATTCGGTGGGCGAAAGTGGGGCGGGCCAGTGCTTCGGCTTGCAATGCTGATGACGCACTATCGTGAGCCAATCGACTTCTCGGTGAGAAAACTCGAAGAGGCGGAGTTTATCCTCGGTCGATTGTCAGAGGTCGCCCATGAAAGAACCGAAAGACTAGTTGACAAGGCTTTAGATATTGAGCTGGAAGGGCTCATTAAAGAAGATATAGATACGTCGAATGCAATTTCATTGATGAATATGGTAGCAAAAAAATCAAATGTAAGATCGAGAGAAGCGTATACATTATATAAATATTGCAGGTTGATCGGAATAAAGTTTGAAAAGCCGAAGGTATTCTATATTGCGGCCAAGGCGGCCTCGTTACTTGAGGACCTGAGAAGGTTAAGTCCTGAGCAAAGAGACGACATTAGACGACTTGGTAGAGAGAATCCGCTCTACAAGAGCGGTCGTTTGCGACCCGAGGCCGAGTTGTTCAGTGCCTTAAAGGCGTTATCGAAATATGCCGATAGCAACATAGGTCCTAAATCCATTTCGGCAGTTAGAAAGCTTATTCGAAACGAAATCGAGCACCAGAAAAACGATTCATCGAAAAGTGCTCGACGCATCATGTCATTCATTGAGTTTCTGGAATCTCAAAGGTCCAAAGAACAGAACATAGAAGCCGCGATAAAAACCCGCCTTTCCTTTATCGCCGACAAGAACTGGGCCGAAGCCGACCGCATCCGCGAAGAGCTCCTGGCGCAGGGCGTGCAGTTGAAAGACGGCAAGGATCCGGTCACCGGCGAGCGCGTGACCACGTGGGAGATCAAGCGGTGAGGGCGGATGCTCCTTTAGTGGAGAGGTTGGCGCGAGGCGCCCCCCTCTGCCCTGCCGGGCATCTCCCCCTCAAGGGGGGAGATCAGCAGCTTCGGCGACAGCGTCCCATCTCCAACGTTGGCGATTGGCGAAAGGCTAGGCGACATCCAATCTCCCCCCTTGAGGGGGAGATGTCCGGCAGGACAGAGAGGGGGGCCTCGCGATGACCCATCATCGGGTATCTCCCGCCAACCGCGGCAATGCGCGCAAGATGCGCAAGCAAATGACAGATGCCGAATTGAAGCTCTGGAACGAAATCCGGGCACATAGGCTGATGGGCCTTTCCTTTCGGCGGCAAATGCCTATCGCAGGCTACATCGTCGACTTTGCTTGCCCTGACAAAAAGCTGATCGTCGAGATTGATGGCTCCCAGCACGCTCTTGCTGAAGTGTCGGCTTCCGACGCTGCACGAACCGCGACGCTCGAAGCTTTAGGCTGGACCATCCTGCGCTTCTGGAACGACGACGTGATCCGCGATATCGACAATGCCTGCCAGCACATCGTCATCGTGGCCGGCCTGGCCGATGCGCCCGCGCCACAAACGGAGGAGCTCGTCCCGTGATCGATCATCTCGGCGTCAATGTATCCGACTTCGATAAATCCAAGTCTTTCTACGACAAGGCGATGGCGCCTTTGGGCGCTTCGCTTCTCTACATGGTGCCTGACCAATATACCGGCGGCGCCAAGGTTGGCGGTTATGGCCGCGACCGGCCGGTGTTCTGGCTGAGCGACAGCACGGACAAGCCCAAATCCACTCAGCATGTCGCCTTCACCGCCCGCAGCCGCGCCGAGGTCGACGCCTTCCATGCGGCGGCGCTCGCCGCGGGCGGCAAGGACAATGGTGGGCCGGGTCTGCGGCCGCACTACCACCCCAACTATTACGGCGCCTTCGTCTTCGATCCCGACGGCAACAATGTCGAGGCGGTCTGCCATGATGCGGAGTAAGCCGATGACCAGGAGTGAGCGATGAGCCTCGACAACCGGCCGGTCTATACAGGCGGCTGCCAGTGCGGGGCGGTGCGCTTCCGCGTCGAGGGCGCGCTGGGCGACGCCTCGGTCTGCCATTGCCGCATGTGCCAGAAGGCGAGCGGCAACTTCTATCTGCCGCTGGTCTCGGTGCGCGGCGCGACGCTCGACTGGACGCGCGGCGAGCCGAAGCGCTTCCGCTCGTCCAACGCCGCCTGGCGCGGCTTCTGCGCCGAATGCGGAACGCCGCTGACTTTCGAGGCGCCGGATGGCACAGCACTTGCAATCGCCGCCTTCGATGATCCGACCGGCATCGCGCCCAGCATCCAGTGGGGCATCGAAGCAAAGCTTCCCTATGTCGACGGTATCCCCAATCTGCCGTCCGAGGACACGATGGCCGATATCGCGTCTGCGCCTTATCTGGCCGAGCTCGTCTCCTATCAGCATCCCGATCACGACACCGAGCAATGGCCGCCGGAGGAAAGACCATGACCGACCAAGTTCGAACAGGCGGATGCCAGTGCGGCGCCGTACGTTTCCGCGTCCACGGCAAGCTTGGGCGCCCGTCCATCTGCCATTGCCGCATGTGCCAGAAACAGTTCGGCAATTTCTTCGGCGCGCTGGTGGCGGTGCCGAAGGACGGCGTCGAATGGACCCATGAGGAGCCGAGCTACTTTCAGTCCTCGGTCAACATCGACCGCGGCTTCTGCGCTCGCTGCGGCACGCCGCTGACCTACCGCCAGCCCGGCGCGCTGGAGATCGCCATCGGCGCTTTCGACGACCGCTCTGACCTCGCGCCGCAGATCCAGGTGAATTACGCCGTTCGCCTGCCCTGGGTGGAAAAGATCTTCGAGGCGCCGATCCTTGACGACCCCGACTTCTATCGGCGGCAGGAGCAGATCATCTCCTTCCAGCATCCCGACCACGAGACGGCCAACTGGCCGCAGCAGGGCTTGAAACTATGACGATCCACAGCGGTTCCTTGCGTACGCTCTACCCCGAGATCGAGCCGTTCGATTCCGGCATGCTCGACGTTGGCGACGGCCACACCGTCTATTGGGAGCGCTGCGGCACCAAGGGCGCCAAACCCGCCGTGTTCCTGCATGGCGGTCCGGGCGGCACCATCTCGCCGAAACACCGATGCCTGTTCGACCCGAAACTCTACGACGTCATCCTGTTCGACCAGCGCGGCTGCGGCAAGTCGACACCCAATGCCTCGCTGGAGGCCAACACCACCTGGCATCTCGTCGCCGATATCGAGCGCCTGCGCGAGTTGGCTGGCTTCGACAAATGGCTTGTCTTCGGCGGCTCCTGGGGCTCGACGCTGGCGCTCGCCTATGCCGAGACGCATCCCGAGCGTGTCAGCGAGCTCGTCGTGCGCGGCATCTACACGCTGACCCGCGCCGAGCTCGAATGGTATTATCAGTTCGGCGTCTCCGAGATGTTCCCCGACAAATGGGAGCGCTTCCTGGCGCCGATCCCCGAGGCCGAGCGCGGCGACATGATGGCCGCCTATCGCAAGCGGCTGGTTGGTTCCGACCGCAAGGCTCAAGTTCAGGCCGCCCGTGCCTGGAGCATCTGGGAAGGCGAGACGATCACGCTGCTGCCGGAGCCCGAGACCAGCGACCCGTTCGCCCAGGACGACTACGCGATCGCGTTTGCCCGTATCGAGAACCACTATTTCGTCCATGCCGGCTGGCTGGAGGAGGGGCAGCTGCTGCGCGACGCCTGGAAGCTGAAGGACGTCCCCGGCACCATCGTCCACGGCCGCTATGACATGCCATGCCCGGCGAAATATGCCTGGGCGCTGCACAAGGCCTGGCCGAAGGCCGATTTCCACCTCATCGAGGGGGCAGGCCACGCCTATTCGGAGCCCGGGATCCTGGACCGGCTGATCCGGGCGACGGATCGGTTCGCGGGGAAATAGTGATGCACGTCGCTCTCCACGGTGAAGGATCGCAGCCTTTCGAGCTACTGCCATGAAAAAGCAACGCCTTTACCTCTTCGACACGACCCTCCGCGACGGCCAGCAGACGCCGGGCATCGACTTTTCCGTCGAGGACAAGATCGCGATCGCCAAGCTGCTCGACGACTTCGGCATCGACTATGTCGAGGGCGGCTATCCGGGCGCCAACCCGACCGACACGACCTTCTTCCAGAAGAAACGGACCGAGAGCGCGAAATTCGTCGCCTTCGGCATGACCAAGCGGGCAGGGGTCTCGGCTTCCAACGACCCGGGGCTGGCGGCGCTGGTGCAGTCGAAGTCGGATGCCATCTGCTTCGTTGCCAAGAGCTGGGACTATCACGTGCGCGTCGCGCTCGGCTGCACCAACGAGGAGAATCTGGACTCGATCAAGACCTCGGTCGAGGCGGCGGTCGCTTCGGCCAAGGAGGCCATGGTCGATTGCGAGCATTTCTTCGACGGCTTCAAGGCCAATCCCGACTACGCGCTGGCCTGCGCCAAAACCGCATACGATGCCGGCGCGCGCTGGGTGGTGCTGTGCGACACCAATGGTGGCACGCAGCCTTCGGAAGTGCGCGAAATCGTCGGCAAGGTGATCGCGCACCGCATCCCGGGCGATCATCTCGGCATCCATGCCCATGACGATACCGGCCAGGCGGTGGCGAATTCACTGGCCGCCGTCGAAGCCGGCGTGCGTCAGATCCAGGGCACGCTGAACGGCATCGGCGAACGCTGCGGCAACGCCAATCTCATCTCCATCGTCCCGACGCTTTCGCTGAAGCCCGCCTTCGCCGATCGTTTCGAAACCGGCATTTCGGCCGAGGCGCTGACCGGAATCTCCAGGCTCTCCCGCGCCTTCGACGAATTGCTCAACCGCGCGCCGGAAGCCCAGGCGCCCTATGTCGGCTCCTCCGCCTTCGCCACCAAGGCCGGCATCCATGCCTCGGCTTTGGCCAAAGAGCCGGCGACCTATGAGCATGTGCCGCCGGAAGCCGTCGGCAACCGCCGCCGCGTCATGGTCTCCGACCAGGGCGGCAAGGCCAATTTCCTCGCCGAATTGAAGCGGCGCGGCATCGAGGTGCCCAAGGACGATCACCGGCTCGACTCCCTGATCGCGGTGGTCAAGGAGCGCGAGGCCGAAGGCTATGCCTATGAAGGCGCCGACGCCTCGTTCGAGCTGCTCGCGCGAAAAATGCTGCACGGCCTGCCGGAGTTCTTCAACGTCACCTCCTTCCGCTGCATGGTCGAGCGCCGCTTCGACGCCAACGGCAATCTGAAGACCGTCTCCGAGGCGATCGTGAAGGTCGAGGTCGACGGCGAGGAGAAGATGTCGGTGGCCGAGGGACATGGCCCGGTCAACGCGCTCGACATCGCGCTGCGCAAGGATTTAGGCAAGTACCAGAGCGAGATCGTCGACCTGGAGCTCGCCGACTTCAAGGTGCGCATCCTCAACGGCGGCACCGAGGCCATCACTCGCGTGTTGGTCGAATCGAACGATTCCACCGGCGCCCGCTGGTGGACGGTCGGCGTGTCGGAAAACATCATCGACGCCTCTTTCCAGGCGCTGATGGATTCGATCGTCTACAAGCTGATGAAGAACCGCGAGATGGCGGGACTGGTGGCGGCGGAGTAGAACTCCTTTCCTCGTCCCCGCGAAGGCGGCTATCGTATGCACACATCTTGTGTGACTGGCGCGACTGATCGACCTGAGGCTTGATTGCCAGGTGGTTCCCCCAATCCGTCGCTGCTTCGCAGCGCCACCTTTCCCCCCTCCGGAGGGAAAGG
>NZ_VFWS01000630.1:0-1061 GCF_006443065.1 Mesorhizobium sp. B1-1-5
CGTCGCGCGCAAGCTGATGCCGGAATTGCTGGTGCCGATCCGCGCTCCTCACCTGCCGGAAAAACAGGCGCCCACCGGCGCATTCATGCCGGCGCTCGACAGGATCATCAATCTCAGCACTGCAGAACCGGACTGGTCGGGCCTGTTTTCGGAGAACACGGCAAATGGCACGGCGGGCGGGCTGCAGTTTTCGGACTATACAGTCGTGGTCCAGGCCGCCCTGCTCGGGCAGGGCGTCGCTCTCGGCTGGCTCAACGTCGTGTCGCATCACCTGGCGCGCGGTGTCCTGGTGCCGGTAGGCCCGATCATGAAGACCGGCCGGACGTGCGAACTGGTCATCGCCCGCAAGCAGGAGACCCCTGTAGTTTCCGAGATCTGCGATTGGATGGATGCCGAATTCACCACCGATATGAAGCGCGTCGACGCGCAGTATCCTGGCCTCGAACTCGGTGCCTATCCAGCGCGCCAGGAAAATGGCCGTAGTCCGATCAGGAGTTCATCACATCCAGCGTCGTCCGGCGGATTCTGATAAGGTGCTTCTCCATTGCTCCAACGGCTGCGGCGGCATCGCACTTTTCAAAGCCGTCGACTAGTCGGGCGTGATCGTGGACGCTCAGTGACACGGCGCCGTCCGCCAAAAGAACCCGGCGGCGGAATTCCAGGCCGAACGAATACATCTCGTGCAGAAAATCGGCCAAAAGCGGATTGCCGCCGGCCCGATAGATGGCGTCGTGGAATTCGGCGCCGGAAATCTGGAACCGGACGGGATCATGCGTCATCTCGCGCTGCGCCTCGACCAGGCGTCTCAGGCGCTAGATGCCGGCATCGTCCATGCGCTCGACGGCGAGACGAACTGTCGGCAATTCGACGAGGCGCCGTGCCTCGTAGACTTCATGCGCTGCCGAAATCGGGATCACGCGTTTTATCGCGGTCGAGCCCCGTCCACGGCGTGGCGCCGCGCACCGTCAGCGCAGCGTGCATCAGATTGGCGCGATCCGCATGATCGCGTCTTACCCTGACCGAAAAATGCCTACATATTTCGGATCAGCATGGCTCTGGCA
>NZ_VFWS01000631.1:0-1061 GCF_006443065.1 Mesorhizobium sp. B1-1-5
CCCTGCCGTCGGCTGTCGCCCTTGCATAAAGATAGGGGTCCGACGCTTCCCAGATGAGGGCCGCGTCCGGCCAAATCTTTCGCGGCTGCGGGCGTGTGGCGATGGCCCATGTCGAGATGACGCGGTGGGCGGCTGCCGGCACGATGTCGGTCAACTCGTAGCCGGTCGCGAGCAGGACGTGCTGCGCGCTGATTATGGGGCCGCCCCTGGTGGCGACGACGACCTCCTTGGCGCTGTCTTCGATCGCGGTCTCCTCGACCGGGGCGTAGAGGCGCGCCTTGCGCTCCAGCGCCTTCAGCAGCAATCCGGCGGTCAGTTTGCGCGGATCGAGCGCGATGTTGCCATGGCTGAGGATGGCGCCGTCGCGCTCGATGCCGAATCGCGCAGCCAGCGGCGCAGGGGCGAGATAGGTCGCGGCGATGCCCGCCTGTCGCCGCGCCTCGGTCTCGTCACGCAACTGCGATGGGCCGAGCACGGTACCGGCCAGATAGAGGGAGGGGGCGCGGCTCAGGCGGCAGTTGATGGAGAGCTCGGCTATGCGGCCGGCAAGGTTGGAAACGGCCAGACGCGAGCGCCGCCAGGCCTGTTCCGCCGAGGCCTTGCCGATCATCCTGCCGAGTGCCGTCAGCGGCTGGTCGATCTCGAACTGCACCAGGGCGGTGGTCGCCGACGTCGACCCTCTCAGCGGGCCGCGCCGGTCGATGCAGACCACCGAATGGCCGTCAGCCGTCAGCGCTTCTGCGATCATGGCGCCGCTGATGCCCATGCCTATCACCAGCACATCGGCCTTGGCGTCACGGGTCAGAGCGCTTGTCGGGACAGCGGGTGCCCGATAGGCGGACCAGACTGGCCGGCCGCTTCTGAGGTCGAGCTTGCGGGGCATCGATGGTCTCCGGAGGGCGCGCCTCAACGCCCCGGAACGTCCATTGTTCCCGGGTTCAGATCCAGCCGGACAGTTCGCGCCGCACCATCGCCTCGATCACCGCCATGCCTTCGGGACTGTCGTTGAGGCAGGGGATGTGCGCGAATTTCCCGCCGCCGGCATGATGAAAGGTTTCCGC
>NZ_VFWS01000632.1:0-1060 GCF_006443065.1 Mesorhizobium sp. B1-1-5
GACCAGCCCGGCTTCCTATTGGGGAGCAAAGCGATGATCCTCGATCCCATCCTGGATTTATTTCGCGGCAAGGCGGTGACGATCCCGCCGCTGGATGGCGCTTTCCGACCCAACACGCAGCTTGACGATGCGCCGGCGTTTGCCGAACTGACCGAGCCGGACAATCTGCTGATCTCTGGCGACAAGCTGCTCGCTTCCAGCGGCAACGCCGTCTGTTCGATTGCCGCCGGTACCGCGCCCAAGTTGTTCGAGACCTTTGCGTCCACCGTTACCGCGCTGGCGTTCTCGCCATCGGGTGAGCTGACGGTCGGATTGGAAAGCGGCAGGCTCCTGGTCGGCGGTAGGGATGTTTCGCTACCGGCTGGTGTCAGCTGCATCACCGCGCTCGCCTATCCCGGTGACGGCGCTCTGTGGCTGGCCAATGGTTCGGCCGAATTCGCACCATCACAATGGGCGGCCGACCTGATGAAGAAAGGCACGTCCGGATCGCTTTGGAAGCAGGATGCGGCAGGCGGGACCTTCCGCAAGGTGGCCGGCGCCATCGCCTTTCCCTATGGGCTCCATCCCATCGGCAGGGATGTGCTGGTGAGCGAGAGCTGGCGCCATCAGCTCATCCGCTTCGAGGCGGCAAGCGGCAGCCGCTCAACGGTGTTGACCCATCTGCCCGGCTATCCCGCGCGGCTGTCGCCGGCAGCCGATGGCGGCGCCTGGCTGACCCTGTTTGCGCCGCGCAACCGGCTGATCGAATTCGTGCTGCAGGAGACGCATTACCGTCAGGACATGATCGAGCAGGTGCCGCCGGCCTATTGGATCGCACCGGCTCTGGCCTCAAGCCGCAGCTTCCTCGAACCGCTGCAATGCGGCGGCATCCGCACGATGGGCATCCACAAGCCCTGGTCGCCGAGCCGCTCCTACGGTCTGGTGGTCAGGCTCGACCAGAACATGCAGCCTCGGTTCAGCCTGCACAGCCGCGCCAACGGCATACGTCACGGCATTTGCAGCGTGGTTGAAAAAGATGGCGAACTGTTCGTCGCCTCGAAGGGCGGCGACTGCGTGTTGG
>NZ_VFWS01000633.1:0-1060 GCF_006443065.1 Mesorhizobium sp. B1-1-5
GCCCAGCGCGAGGACGCCGTAGAAAAGTTGCCCGCCACGCGACTTCGCCCGGTCGCGCAGCACGCCGAGATCAGGCAGCAATCCCGTATACCAGAACAGCAGCGAGACGGTGGCGTAGGTGGAAATCGCGGCGAAGTCCCAGACCAGCGGGCTGCGCCATTGTGGCCAATGCATGTGGGTGTTGGGCAGGGGCAGGAGCCAATAGAAGAACCACGGCCGGCCAAGATGCAGGATAGGGTAGAGGCCGGCCATCGCCACGGCAAACAGCGTCATCGCCTCGGCGAAGCGGTTGATCGAGGCGCGCCAGGGCTGGCGCAGCAGCAGCAGCACCGCCGAGATCAGCGTACCGGCATGGCCAATGCCGATCCACCACACGAAACTCGAGATCATCGTGCCCCAGACCACGGGAATGTTGACCCCATAGGCGCCAACGCCGACCGAGACCAGGTAGGTGATGGAATAGAGGAACAGCAATACGAATGCGAAGCAGACGAAGAACGCCGACCAGAAGAACCGCGGCAACTTCCCTTGCAGGACCACCGCGCTGATACGGCCGCTGATCTCTGGAAAATCGTGACGCCCGCGCAGCACAGGTGTCATGCCTTTGCTCGTCCTGCGGGCGGCCACGTCAGCCATCGCCGCCCTCCGAGCCGGATGTCGCGGCGAGCCTGTCGTTAGGGTTGCTGACCTTGCCCAGATAGGTGGTGCGCGGTCTTGTGTTCAGTTCTTCGAGCAGCGCGTAATTGTGTGGCGAGGCCTTTTCCTGGACGACCTGCGAATCCTTCCTGTTGAGATCGCCGAAGGTGATGGCTTTTGTCGGGCACGCCTGCTGGCAGGCGGTGACGATCTCACCGTCCTCGATCTCCCGGTTCTCGATCTGGGCGCGGATCCGTTTTTGCGAAATGCGCTGTACGCAGTAGCTGCATTTTTCCATGACGCCGCGCGAACGCACGGTGACATCGGGATTGTGGACGGCCTGCTCCGGTCCCGCGCTGTCATAGTCGATCTCCTGGTACTCCAGGAAATTGAACCGCCGCTCCTTGTAGGGACAGTTCTGCGA
>NZ_VFWS01000634.1:0-1060 GCF_006443065.1 Mesorhizobium sp. B1-1-5
GGTCAGGACGGATGTCGCGGCGCTCAAATCGGCGGTCGAGCAAGGCGGAGCGGGCGACAATGCCGGGCTGGCCGCGCTTGGCGACAAGGTCAGGCAGATCGAGACGGCGGTTGCGGCGCTAGGCAAGGCCGGCAACCCGGCTCCAGTCGATCTCGGCCCGCTCAATGAAAGGCTGGCTGGCCTCGATGCGCTGGTCAAATCGGCCGGCGAGGCGGCGGCGAAGCAGGACGGCCGGCTCACCGCGCTGGAGCAGTCGGTGTCGCAGCTTTCTGGGAAAGTCGAGGCGCAGGCCGGACAGCCGAAGGTCGCGCTCGCCATCGCCGCTTCGGCACTGAAGGCGGCGCTCGACCGTGGCGCGCCGTTTGGTGCCGAACTCGAGACCTTCGCCGCGATCGCGCCGGACGCGCCGCAGCTTGCGGCTCTGCGCGCCTACGCGCAAAAGGGCGTCCAGACTCGCGCCGAGATCGCATCGCAGATGGATGCCGCCGCCAACGCCATGGTCGCGGCGGCCACGCCCGTCGACGAAAATGCCGGGCTCCTGCAGAACCTTCTGTCGAGCGCCGAATCGTTGGTCAAGGTCCGGCCGATCGGCGCTGTCCAGGGCGCCGGCGCGCCGGAAACCATTGCGCGCATGGAGGTGGCGGTCAATCAGGGCGACTATGCCAAGGCGCTTACCGAATATGAGACGCTGCCCGCGCCTGCAAAGGCGGCCGGCGCCGATTTTGCCGGCAAGCTGAAGGCACGCATCGAGGTCGAGACGCTGATCGATGCGCTGATATCAGGCGCGATGAAGGCGTGAGGAACTGGCGATGATCCGAATCCTGCTTTTCCTCGCCGTCGTCTTCGCGCTGGGCTTAGGCTTTGCCTGGCTGGCGGACCGGCCGGGCGACATGGTCATCACCTTCAACGGCTACCAGTATCAGGTCAGCCTGATGGTGGCGGCGGTGGCGGTGGTCGCCGTTGTCGCGGCGGTGATGATCCTGTGGTGGCTGATCAAGTCGGTCTGGAACAGCCCCTACACCATTTCGCGCTATTTCCGGGTGCGCCGCCGCGACCGCGG
>NZ_VFWS01000635.1:0-1059 GCF_006443065.1 Mesorhizobium sp. B1-1-5
TGTAGCAGGTGTTGCAGGTGGCGCCGGTAAACCAGCGGCCATAAACGCCGGCTTCCGCATCGAACACCTTGTCGTAAGGCGTGTACCAATCGATGGCGTTCGCCGCGTCCGCCCAGAACTTTTCCGGGTCGCGTTTCCAGCCGTCATAGACCTCGTGATAGCGTGAAGACATCCGTTTCCTCCCCAGGAAGATTTGCCGTCTTGGCAATAGCCTATGCTGTTTTTTCCGGCGATGTCTTCCCTCAATTCGTCTGATCCGGTCCGGTCCTGGTCGCAAAGGTGCGACATCGTGGCCCTCCGGGAAGAAAAGCAACGGTCCGGCCCGGGCGTTCCCATGTGGCCGTGTGCACCGGCGCGTCGGCCGGTGGTCTCGTCGTCGGGCATGGTCACCGCGATGGAGCAGCCGTCTCCCGGCTCAGTCGACCCTTTTGGTGCTCACGATGACCGGTCGGATCGGCGGCGCCGGCGGCAGCAGGTCGCGAATGTCTGCAAAGGGAAACATCGGCTCGAAGCGGAAGGCTTCGGCCTGTGATCCCGGCGCGCCGTTGCACTGGCCGGCGCGAAAAAAATTCTGCGTGCGGGCGATGTCGACGAAGCGCTCCGGATCCTGCGACTGGTGCAGGCGGATCGCCTTGGCCTTATCTCGGCCTGGGCTGATATCTCGACATAATGGGTCGGGGAGAATCCGGTGCCGCCCATCGTGTCGGCATGCAGCACCGGTACGGCGAACGACGCCGCGATGCGCACGGCGTCCGACAGCGCGCGGTGGTCGGCGTGATAGTCGTTGGGCGCATGGGTAATCACCAGATCCGGTCCGGTTTCGCCAATCAGCGTCTTCAGCGCGCCGATCAGCGCGGCATCCGCCACCAGTCCGCCGTCGGGAAAGTCGAGGAAGCGCGGCGCCGCCCCGAGCAGCGCGGCCGCGGCCGTTGCCTCCTCGCGACGGACACGGGCGAGAACCGTGGGATCGCTCTTGCCGCCTCTGGCACCATCCGTGGCTATGGCAAAAGTCAGTTCTGCGCCTTGCGCCGCATAGGCCGCTATCGTACCGAACATGAA
>NZ_VFWS01000636.1:0-1057 GCF_006443065.1 Mesorhizobium sp. B1-1-5
CCCGTCGCATCTTCCCGGTGGCCGAACGGCTATCGCTTCGAGCCGTGCAAGATGGCGCGCTTCCGGCGTCGCATCGGTACACTTGACTTCGGATGCAATCACCCGTCAGCCGCAGTCGAACTGGCAAGGGGGTGCTGAAGCCGGCGTGATCTATGTCATCAAGGCCTCGGGCTTCGCAATGGACGCCAGCCACTCCGTCGAACGCTCTCAATCGCTGGATGCGGCCTCCGTGAGCATGCTTCGGACGGCAGGCGCTAACCGCTGGAAGCCGCCGGTGCCGCGGTCTGATGCTGCCGGCTCAACATGCTCGGCACGCAACCTCGGGGCGATCTGATGGTAGCGGCATATCACAGGTATGGCTAGCGGTGGAGCGACCAGGAGCCCAATCCGGCCATGTCGGTCAAGCGGATAGACTCAAGGGTGTCGAGTTCCTTCCTGATGGGCAGTTCTCGATCGGTCTGCTCTTCCGCGTTCCTCCTCCGGGTGTTGCGGCCAAAGAAGGATCGAATGGCAGTCAGCATGTGCGATGTTTCTCCGCGTTCTCGAGAGGTCTATAACATCGCTGCTACAATCCGGTTCCAAGGCAAACTGAAATAAGCGCTGGAGTCCAACGCTTCAAAGCTGCCACAGCCGGGATTTCCGCTTGCCGTTTGACAAGGCCCACCCGCCGAGCAGCATCAGCGCACCCCAAATCAAACAACCCGATCTCCCAGTAGACCCGCTGGAACCGCGGGACGGTTTCGTTGACATGGAGTGTGCCGAGAAGCTGGTGATCGCCCACTCCCTCGACCAGGTTGAATATGCCAAAGCCCATGAGCATCGTTGCAAGTAGCAACTTTCCTGACCACCCGAGATGAGGTTGGCGCGTCGCACGACATAGCACAATGAGACCTAGTGCGACGAACACGTATGTGCCGGCGTGGAACCAGCCATCGAGGGACGTGTTGAACCGAAGGTTCTCAAGACTGCCGGCGGGATAGCCGGCTAGTCGCCATATGATGCCACTGGAGCCCCTGATGCCGAACGATTCCCTCGAATAACCAGCCTGAGCCAAGCC
>NZ_VFWS01000637.1:0-1056 GCF_006443065.1 Mesorhizobium sp. B1-1-5
GTGCAGCGCCTCGCGAAACAGCGGATGATCGTCGATGATCAGGAACCGGGCGCTGTCAGTGGCTGCTGTCATGTGGCTCGTTTCGGTTTGCCGGCCGCAGCATAATCCCGCGACCATGGCCGACTTATTGGCAAATAGTCTATCCCAACGGAGGATGCATCGCCGCGAAAGTGATGGAAACTCCGGATTCCTTATACGGGCCGGCAAGCCAATGCTTTATGAAAAGCGACGCCTTGCCCGACCCCTTAATTCGGCCGAAGGTGCCCGCGACCCCGACATCCCACAGCAGAGACAGACCATGACCGCCTTTGTCCTCCCCGCTCCGCCAACGCCCTCGGTCGCGGTGGCCGGCTCGAACGAACGATTTGCGGTGCGCCGCATCTTTTGCGTCGGGCGCAACTACGCCGCGCATATCAGGGAGTTCGGCAATGACGAGCGCGATCCACCCTTCTTCTTCACCAAGCCCGCCGATGCGGTGGCCGACTCCGGCGCCACGATCCCCTACCCGCCGCTGACGACCAACCTGCACCATGAGATCGAACTGGTGGCCGCGATCGGCAAGCCGGGCTTCCGCATCCCGCGCGCCCAGGCGCTGGATCATGTCTGGGGCTATGCCGTCGGCATCGACCTCACCCGCCGCGATCTCCAGGACGAAGCCAAGAAAGCGGCGCGGCCCTGGGACTGGTCGAAGGCTTTCGACCGCTCCGCGCCGTGCGGTCCTCTGGTTCCCGCGCAAAAATCCGGCCATCCGAGCCAAGGCCGTATCTGGCTGGCCGTCGACGGCAAGGTCCGGCAGGACGCCGACCTCGCCGAGTTGATCTGGCCGATCTCCGACATCGTCTCGATCTGCAGCGAAGGCATGGAATTGCAGCCAGGCGACCTCATCTTCACCGGCACGCCGGCCGGCGTCGGCGCGGTCAACCCTGGGGAGACGATGACCGGCGGCGTCGACGGCATCGGCACGATCGAAGTGACCATCGGCCAGCCAAATCGGTGAGTGCATGAGCGACATCGTCCTTCACAACTACTACCGCTCCTCCACCTCCTACCGGGTGC
>NZ_VFWS01000638.1:0-1056 GCF_006443065.1 Mesorhizobium sp. B1-1-5
TTTCGATGCCGCGCGTCGCCTTCCTCAACCTCGACGTGACGTGCTCGCTCTCGGCGACGCTCACGATGCTCATCGTCTATATCGTGGTCCTCGCCGAAACCACCGGCACCTGGTTCGCGGTCGGCGCCGTTATCGACAAGCCGCTGTCGAATGAACAGCTCGACAGGGGCGCCACCGGCGAAGGCCTCGGCTGCCTGGTCAGCGCACTGCTTTGCAGCACGCCGGTCACCGGCTATTCGTCGAATGCCGGCATCATCGCCATCACCGGCATCGCCAGCCGCGCCGCTTTCGCCGCGGCAGGCATCTTCCTGGTCCTGTTCGGACTGATCGGCAAACTGTCGGCGGTGATCGCCTCGATCCCGGGCCCGGTCATCGGCGGCGTGTTCGGCGTGCTCTGCGTCGTCATCGCCATGAACGGGTTCCGCGTCGTGCGCGGCACGCCGCTGACGGAAAGGAACATGCTGGTCGTCGGCCTGCCGATCCTGATGGCCCTGTTTGCTACGCTTGCGCCGCCGGATTTCGTCAAGACGCTTCCCGATATCGTGCAGTACATTCTGGGCTCGTCCATCGCCTTTGGCGCCGTCTGGGCCATCGTGCTGCACCAGATCCTGCCGAGCGCCCGATAGGGGCATTCGCAGGCCGGCCCCCGCGGGTCCGGCCAGCTCTCCATGATAAGCCCGAAGCGCGGTCGATGACCCGACCCGCCGAAGCTTTCATGCTGCCGGCTGCTCGACGAATTTTCTGCGCGCCCCTGGTGTCGGGCCCAAGTCCGGCTTGTCTTGATTTTGTCATGCCGCAAGTCTAAGCGGCGGGCACAGGCTCGGCGCACGAAGGCTAGTGCGATCCGATACGACGCAGCAATCCGAACGCTTTCCGGCAGGGAGATCTGGCGATGATCAAGGCTTTCGTCGTGGACAATGATCGCCTGCGGCTCACGGACGATCTCCTGGGCAATGGCGACAAGGTCGTCTGGGCCGATCTCTTCAATACGACCAATGACGAATAGGCAAAAATCGATAATTTGCTCGGCATCGACATTCAGCACCGCGAGGAGAT
>NZ_VFWS01000639.1:0-1054 GCF_006443065.1 Mesorhizobium sp. B1-1-5
GCATAGACCAGGCGAGGGTGAAGCATCTCATAGTCCACCTCGACGGTCTCGCCGCCGTCAATGACGAAGTGCTTGCGGTCCCTGGAGCGGACCTGCTGCCACCAGCCGCCATACATGCGACCGCCGAGCGTCCAGCCTCCGTTGTAGACGCGGTAGAGCTCGTTCATGCGAGTATAGACGGTGTGATCTCCCTCGCCCTCGTCCAAACCGCTCATGAAACCGGGGAAGAAGATCGTTCCTGCGTCCTCGTTCACGACGGCACCGTTGATCCCGTGAAGCCGGATTTCCGCATCTGAGATGTGACGGTTCACGGCTTCGAGAAATCGTCGGTCTCGCATGGTGCGCTCGGTGTCCCGGTAGCCGATCAGGTTTCCGCAGGCATCCTTAAGGCGGATGAGCTCTCTGGCACGGCGGTCGGCCTTCGGCAGCGAAAGTTCTGCAAGCTGCGGACCGGGAAGGAACGACGACTGGATGCCCGTACCTGTCGGGCCGCCCTTCACCTTGTCGTGCTCGACAAGCAGGCCAGCTGCGACCAGGGCATCCACGGCAGGCACAACGGTGTCGTATCCGTAGTCGGAGCCGTAGTAGCGGTCGGCGGCCGCATAGAAGACCTTCCGGCGGCTGTAGGAAATCCGCTTCGCTGGGTTCTCATGGGCGGACAGCGCCGCATCGTTAACGATCGATGCCATGGCTTTCTCGCCCCGTCGGCTCCTACAAGCGGGCAAGCCCAGAAGGCCAGACAGCGCGCGATAATCGGCCTTCCACACGAACGAAAGAGGCCTGTCGCGGTGAGCGATTTCAGCGCTGTCAACAATTGCGAGGTTTGACGCGGTGGGGCTCTGAGCGGCTGGGAAGTATCCCAGCCGGCCGCTCACTTGGAGCTGGCCTTTCGACTATTGACACAGATGGAGGGTGATACGATCATCTTCTGGTTCTCGTGAAAACCCCCGGAGGCCTGGCAGCCGTTGATGGGGGTTTTTCATTGCGCTGACATCAAGGGTCATAGCGGGCCGAGCGAAGGTCAAGCCGTCTTTGCCAACAATCGATCGATACT
>NZ_VFWS01000064.1:0-27266 GCF_006443065.1 Mesorhizobium sp. B1-1-5
AAGGAGGCGGCGCTGCGCGGCGCCGACGCGCTTTTGATCTGCACCGAATGGAAGAGCTTCCGCGCGCCGTCCTTCGACGCGCTCAAGGATGCGCTGACCACGCCGGTCATCTTCGACGGCCGCAATCTCTACGATCCCAAGGTGATCGCGCGCTACGGCATCGAATACTTCTCGATCGGCAGGATGGCGGCATGAGGGCGCCAAATAGACATCTTACTTCAACATGTCCGACAGGGCAGCTGTAGTTCCTATCATTGTGGCCGGAGCGCTTCTTCGGTTGCGCAGCCCGCGTTCTGCTCTCAATCCGGCACGGGATCCCTATTTCCAAGCGCCTCGAGCATCGTTGAGAAGATGCTGCCGACCTCCTCCGAAATCTCTTCTGATCGAATTCCAGCGTTTTTTGCGTCGCTGGTTAATCGCCTTGCAAGCTCTTGCGCTAAGATTGTGTCAGATGATGAATGATGCGGCAGATTGCTATCCATCCACTCCTGGAGGAATTTCAGGCCTCGTTCACTCACTGTAAAACCATTCCAGGGTTGTATCCATGATTAAGTGCAATCAAGCTTGACCAGTTTATCCACGCTATAATTTGTCACCGCCGGGATCGTTCCCTATTCAAACTCGCAGATGGCTCATATTGTCCGCGCATGGAACGACGGCACGCCATCCGGCGGGGTATGGACAAGCTTTGGGAAGTCTACGACGTAGGCGACCAAAAAGTTTTGCTCGTTGACGGAATTCCTTTGGCGCATTTGCGGGTCGAAGAAGCGCTGGACGCTCTGGACCTGCTAGAAGGCGGCTTCCTCGTTCCAAGTGATACTCCCCTGGTAGGGTGAAGTGATTGCCGACAGCCGTTTCTTCCACGAATATCTCCGCGCCGGCTTGCACACCTGCCACCCCGAGAGCACGCACAGGGTAGCAAATTTAGATACCCACGTGGTTCGTTCGCATGTTTCGCCCACAATTGGTCCGAACGGATATGTTCGTTCTGGCGAGATTGCGAAAATCTTGCTGGCTAGGCCCGGCGGCTAGCCGCTGCCACCCGTTGCTCCAGACGCCGTGTTCCCCAAATTGTTGCGACTCTCTTCTCGAACATAGCGCAACTAAACGCCTGGCTAGGTGAACCCCTTCACATGGCGGATGATCGGGTCCGCTGCCGGCGGAACTCGCTAAGTGCCGTCGATGCAAAACCGATCGTATAGACTGCGGTATTTCCAAAAGACCGTCCGAAGAACAGCAACCGAGTCGATCGCGCGCTGCGCGCTGTAACTATCTTCAAAACTTTTTTCAGTGGATATCGTACCGAACCGCTGAGCGCGACATGCCTTTTGGCAACACAGACCGTGGCGCTAGACGAGCCATTCAGAATGCAAATCTGCCCCGCCCCGCGCCGCGGCATCAGCTCTCCATGTCGTACGGCTGTTCTTTAAGTCTGACGGCCCGTCGTCACGAGGCGGCCGCGAAATTTTTCGATGTACACCTCTAGCGTCGCCAGCATCATCAGAATGATCGATGAAATGGTTTGTGCGGGCGGCGATAACTGACGCTATCCATAGCGTGAGCCCGTCATGTCACCAGCCTACTCAGGATCGGAACTCGCGATTGAATATCCGCGGACGGATTCTCAATCGGCGGCATATAACAAATGGACGAACGTCCCGGAATACGCTCTCGACCAAGGCGGCCCTGTCTTGCGCCCCTATCAGCGGATGGACGCTGATTATGCCGATGTCGCCATTGTCGATCATTTGAAAAATGTGGCCACTCAGTATCCCGAAAAGCTGGCGATTACCGACGCAACCAACCGCTTCACTTATTCGGAACTCGTCTCGGCTGTCGAAGCGCTGGCTAGCCGCATCCTCGCCATCACTCCCGCCGGCAACGCCGTCGGTATTCTTCTTGCGAATACGGCCTTCTTTCCGTTGGCGATGCTGGCGAGCATGGCCGCAGGGCGGCCTTTGGTACCCCTGAACACGAGGGATCCGGACACCAGGATCAATGCGATCGTGTCCGAGGCGCGGTTATCGACCGTCATAGGGGATGGAGATGTCCGACCCACGGGCCTGCCGCGAGCTGTCGGCTGGATAAATGTCTCGCCCCGCGGCGAACCGAAGAGCGATCGCGTTCCCCAGCTCCATCCGGTATCCGTGGATGCCCCCGCTATCGTCCTATACACTTCGGGCAGTACAGGTCGGCCAAAAGGCATCGTTAACAGTCAACGCAGCCTGCTATGGCGTGTTCAGCAATATGTAAACGCCTGTCACATCAATGAGCAGGACGTATTCCTGCCTCTCACGGGACCGGCCACCATCGCCGGGTGTCGAGAGGTGCTGGCCGCCCTTCTTACCGGCGCCACATTGCATCTTCTTGAGGTCGAAGCCGTAGGCTTGCGCGCGGTTTTACACCGGATGCAAGCCGAGGGAGTGACCGTCACTTACCTGGTGCCGGCTCTCCTGCGTGCGCTTATGGCGAACAAATCAGAAGACGCATTCCGCAGTCTCAGGGTAGCTCGTATCGGCGGCGAAAAGGTTTCACGGTCTGATATCAAGCTGCTACGCGACGCCGTTTCAAGCAACTGCCTGGTGCAGATCGGCTACTCGTCAACCGAGACGACAGGATCACAATGGTTTGTACCGACCGATTGGTCGGAGCAGGCTGCCTCGGTTCCCGTTGGATGGCTCCTTCCAGGGATTAGTTTTGCAATCATCGACGAGCAAGGACGCCCGGTGCCGCCCGGCGGGACTGGAGAGCTTGTCATAAAGAGTCCGTATGTCTTGCTTGGCCATTGGGAGAACGGCGTCGTCGTGCCCGTGGCTGCAGACCCCGAAAACCCGTCCGTCCGCATCTTTGAAACGGGTGACCTCGTTCAACTGGACAACCATGGCCTGCTACAGATCATGGGTCGCAAGGGGCGTCAGATAAAAATCAATGGCCGACGCGTTGAGCCCGCGGAGCTGGAGCGGGTTTTGCGTGGCGCGCCTTCCGTTGAGGACGCTGTAGCGATTGTGACGGCGTCAACGGAACTCATCGCCTTCGCCGTACCTCGCGGGCCGGCCACTTCCAACTTCGCGGACGATCTCCGCCATCTTGCCCGAACGACGCTGCCGCCGCCTCTATGCCCATTGAGACTGCACGCCATTGCCGAAATTCCACGCCTGCCGGGCGGGAAGGTCGACATGGCGAGGCTTGCCGAGTTGGACGGCGCAAGCGTGAGGCAGGACCGCATTGTCCAGGCTCCGAATACAGGACCCGAACGGACTATCCAGCAGATCGTGCAACGTGCCTGGACCAAGATTCTGAACACGCGCGTTGCCGCGGGACGTTGGGATGACGCCGGCGGCGATTCGCTGAAGCTGCTGCATTGTGTCATGGAGATCGAAAGCGTCCTCGGCCTGGAGATCGACCTTGAACCTTTCACCGTCGGAATGAATTTCGACGAAATGGTGAAAGCCGTCGCGGCCGCGAAAGCAGGTAACGAGCAGGCCAGCTCGCGCAAAGAGCATCCGCCAATTCTCTTCCTGCTCCCCGGGTCCGTCGGCTATGGCCCTAGCCTTGCCGCCTTCGCGGCCTCCATGGGTAGAACCGCCCGGGTTGTCCCGATCAGGTATCCAGCCCTGGCAATGATACTGCAGGGAAAAAACTCGGTCGCAGATATGGCCGAGGCCGCGCTCGACCAAATACGCCGCGCCCAGCCTGAAGGTAACGTACGACTTCTCGGCCATTCGCTTGGCGGCGTCGTTGCTTTTGAAGTTGCTTCAAGGCTGTTGGCTGTCGGACGAAATGTGAAATTTCTGGGCATCCTCGACACAAGCCTGCTCGGTGAACGGAGCACTTACCGAGAGACGGTCGTCCGCACAATTCATCGAATCCGAACCAATCGTATTACCGCCTACAGAATGGCTTGCCGCGCCCTTGCAAAAGTCGTGGTCCGAATGGGCTACGAGATGCAACTGGCCCGCTTGCTTGATCGCTATGCCCAGGAGAAATTCAACGCGACCAGCTTTAGGGCCAAGCTGGAGCTTCAGGAAGTTTTGAGGGCAAAGGCGTTTTTTCAGTGGCTCCAGACGCCAAGACCCCGACTGCCGATCACCGGTACCCTATTTCGCTGCGCCCGTCCTGGAATGCCTCGCGCCATCGGGTGGGACAATGCTTTCGCAGACCTGGATGTGATCCCAATCATCGGCACCCACATCGACATGGTCTCAGAGCCTAACGTGGCCTCCAACCGACCGCTCATCGAGGCGGCCGTGGCCCGAACTTATCTGCCAGAAGAATCTCGCCAGGGGGAGGAACGGTCATCGACGTGATCTCGGGGTTTGGCAAGGATGCCCTGGTGCTCGACGCTCGTGCCGAGGTCGATCGCATCGTAGAAGCCTTGCGCCGACAGGTCTTTGGTACACTCCGGCGCCGAGGTGTCGTTGTCGGCCTCTCCGGAGGCATCGACAGCTCCGTCGTCGCAGCGCTCTGCGTCGGCGCGTTCGGGAAAGATAAGGTCCTCGGCCTATTCATGCCGGAATCCCATTCTTCCGGCGACTCGCTGCGGCTTGGCCGAACGATTGCGTCGCAACTTGGTATCGATTCGATCGTTGAAGACATCACGCCTGCCCTGGAGGGCATCGGTGCCTATTCCCGTCAGATCGAGGCGATCCGGACCGTCGTTCCCGCCTACGGTCAAGGCTGGAAGTGCAAGCTGGTGATGGCGTCGGTTCTGGAAAGCAACGGCATCAACATTACTAGGCTGACGGTCGAGGATCCGGATGGCAAAGTCGACACGGTCAGACTGCCACCTGCAACCTATCTGCAGATCGTCGCCGCCACCAACTACAAGCAACGCGTGCGAAAGATGACGGAGTATTACCACGCGGACCGTCTCAACTACGCGGTGGCAGGCACACCAAACCGGCTGGAGCACGACCAAGGCTTTTTCGTCAAACAGGGCGACGGAATCGCCGACGTGCTGCCGATCGTCCACCTCTACAAGACGCAAGTCTATCAACTAGCGGAGTATCTCGGGATAGACCCTGAGGTGCGGCGCAGGCCACCAACCACGGATACGTTCTCCATGGCGCAAAGCCAGGAGGAGTTCTATTTCGCATTGCCATATCACCTGACGGACTTGTGTCTCTATGGCCTGAACCACGGTATTTCTGCCAACGAGATCGCCGCGGTCGCCGGCCTCACTCCCGACCAGGTTCAGAAGGTCTTCAAGGACATTGAAAGCAAGCGGCGCGCAGCGCGTTATCTTCACGCGAGACCCCTGCCCGCCGTCGAGATGGACGAGGGCTGAGCGTGTGCGGCATAGCCGGAATCGTGGCACTGGACGCTACCGCGGCGCGGCCTTCACGCGAGGCGCTCCTGCGCATGGCGGGGTCGCTCGTGCATCGCGGTCCGGACGAACACGGCCTCTACCGCGACAATCGCGCGGGGCTGGCCCACGCACGCCTTTCAATTGTCGACCTTTCGAGTGGGCAACAGCCGCTTGCCGACACGGGCGGCAAGACCTGGATCGTCTTCAACGGCGAGATTTTCAACTACGTTGAGCTTCGCGAAAAGCTGGTCGCGCTCGGTCATCGCTTCCGCACCCGCAGCGACACCGAAGTGGCGGTTCATGCATATCGCGAATGGGGTGACTCCGCTTTTGAGCGCATGAACGGGCAATGGGCAGTCGCGATCTGGGATTCGCTGGCCGGCCGCCTCGTGCTATCGCGCGATCGGTTCGGCATATGCCCCCTGCATTTTTGCGAGCACGCCGGGCGCCTCTATTTTTCCAGCGAAGTGAAGGCCATTTTCGCAGCCGACGCGGCTTTGCCGCGAGCCTTCGATCCAGCCGGCATTGATCAGACGTTCACTCTCTGGACGGTGGTCCCGCCGCAAGGCGTATTCAAGGGGGTTCGGGAACTCAAGCCTGGCCACATTCGCGTCTATGAGAACGGAACCGTTCGCGAGCAGGCATTCTGGAAACCCAGCTATCCCGAGGCGTTCGACGAACGCCATGAATTCCCAGGGTCGCTCGATGATGCCGTGGACAAAGTGCGCGAGGCTCTGCAGTTGGCGACGGCGCTGCGGATCGACCAGGCCGATGTGCCTGTTGGCTGCTACCTGTCTGGCGGACTCGACAGCTCGCTTGTCGCCATGATGGCAAGCCGCATCGCCGGCGACCGCTTCCAGACGTTTTCGTTGCGGTTTGCCGATGCTGAATATGACGAGACCAGCTACCAGCGATTGGTGGCAGGCGCGACCGGCAGCGAGCACCACGAGGTGACGGTTTCTCGCAGCGATATCGCCGATGTCTTTCCAGAGGTGATCTACCACACCGAACGTCCGATCCTGAGGACCGCGCCGGCGCCACTGCTTCTGCTTTCAAGATTGGTACGCGAGCACGGAATCAAGGTCGTGCTGACGGGCGAAGGCGCGGATGAAATGTTCGCCGGCTACGACCTGTTCCGGGAGGGGAAGGTGCGCCGCTTCTGGGGGCATCAACCATCCTCGACGAGACGCGCGCGACTGCTGGAGCGCCTGTACCCCTATCTCACTCGTTCTCCGGTGCATCAGCAAGCAATGGCGCGTCAGTTCTTCGGATACGATATCCACGCTCATGATGCGCCAGGCTTCGCACATGGCACCCGTTGGCGCACGACCAGCGCTCTCAAGCGGTTGTTTTCTGCCGACATGAAAGCCGAGACCGAACCGAATAACGCGGCCGCCGAGTTCCTTGCGCGCCTGCCCGCCGAATTTTCGCGCTGGGACGCTCTGGCACAAGACCAGTATATCGAAATCCAGACTTTGATGTCCGGTTATCTGCTCTCCTCGCAGGGAGACCGAATGCTGATGGGCAACTCTGTCGAAGGGCGCTTCCCGTTCCTCGACGATGACGTTGTAAAACTCGCGAACTCGCTTCCAGCCAAATACAAGCTGCGCGTTCTGGATGAGAAGCACGTGCTGAAGCGGGTGGCCGAGCCGATCCTGCCGCCGGAAGTCATTGCCCGCAAGAAACAGCCCTACAGGGCGCCGAACGCCCAATGCTTCGTTGCCGACAATGCACCAGCCTATGTGCGCGAGGCACTTTCGGAAAGAGCGTTGCGCGACGCAAATGTCTTCGATGCGGAGTCGGTCGCGCGCCTGCTGGGCAAGTGCCGAGCCAGGACCATGGACCAAGATCTTTCCAATTCCGACAACATGGCGCTGGTGGGCGTGCTCTCCACCCAGCTTCTTCACCAGCAGTTTATCGCAAGCCGCCCCATCGGCAGCCAGAAGATCGCGCTCAGCGTCGACGTTGACCATGAGATCAAGGAAGGGGTGTTGGCATGATGCATGGAGCCATACCGCTGTTGCACGACTATCTCAGGCACTCGGCCGACCGGCTGGGTGACAAGGTGGCGCTGGTCTGCGGCGGGCAACGCGTGACCTATGCCGAGATCGAGACCCGTGCCAACAGCGTTGCGCAACACCTGGCGGACGCCGGAGTGACGCGCGGCGATCGCGTGATGATCTTCGCCGACAACACCGTCGAGACGGTCGTCAGCTTCTGGGCCGTGCTCAAAGCGAACGCCGTGGTGTGCATCGTCAATCCGCTGACCAAGAGCGACAAGCTGCATTACCTGCTCAACGATTGCCTGCCAGCCGCGCTGATAACGGACAACCATCTGACCTCGGTCTTCAGCGAGCCGGCCCGCAACTGCCCGTCACTGCGCCGGATGATTGTCTCCGGGCCTGTAGATGACGCAGAGTTGATGCAACTGCCCAATGCGGTTCGCTGGGACGTTGCGATTGCCGGCAACAGGGCGGCACCGGCGCGCAGATGCATCGACATTGATCTCGCCGCCATAATCTACACGTCAGGTTCTACCGGCGAGCCCAAGGGCGTGATGCTGACGCACACAAACATGATGGCGGCTTGCACTTCGATCGCATCGTACCTTGAGCTCGGCGAAGACGAAGTGATCCTAAATGTCCTGCCCTTGGCATTCGACTACGGCCTGTATCAGATGATCATGGCGTTCCGCACTGGCGCCCGTCTGGTGCTTGAACGCTCGTTTGCTTTTGCAGCGCAGATCCTTGGACTGGTCAAGCAAGAGCGGGTCACGGGTTTCCCCGGCGTGCCTACCATTTTTGCGGCGCTCTCGGAGCTCAAATCGCTGAAGGACCAAGATTTTTCGAGCATTCGCTATGTTACGAATACCGCGGCCGCCCTGCCGTTGAAGCATATTCTCATGCTCCAGGACCTTTTTCCGAGCGCGCGCATCTATTCAATGTACGGGCTCACCGAGTGCAAGCGCTGCACCTACCTGCCGCCAGAGGACCTCGAGCGAAAGCCGTCGAGCGTCGGGATAGCCATCCCGAACACGGAAATGTGGATCGTCGACGACGATGACAAGCGGGTCGGCCCCGACGTCGTCGGCCAGCTCGTCATCCGGGGGGCGACCGTGATGAAGGGCTACTGGGGCAAGCCAGAGGCGACCGCAAGGAAGCTTAAACCTGGTCCTCTGCCCGGTGAACAGGTCCTCTACACCGGCGACTACTGCCGGATCGACGCGGAAGGGTACCTTTATTTCGTAGGTCGTGGCGATGAGATCATCAAATCCCGTGGCGAGAAGGTCGCTCCCAAAGAGGTTGAGAACGCGCTTGTTGGCATTCCAGGGGTGCGGGAGGCCGCCGTGATAGGCGTTCCGGACGAACTTCTTGGCCAGGCGGTGAAGGCGTTCGTCGTGATGGAGCAAGGGAGGTCCATCGACGAGAAACAACTGCAGAAGGAATGTCAAAGGCGGCTGGAAAATTTCATGGTGCCAAAATCAATTGTTATTGTATCCAGCCTGCCGATGACAGATACGGGAAAACTTAAGAAGACGGCTTTAGCGTGAGCCGTTTTCCACGAGACTTGATGTCAATTTTCTTGTTTTAATCGGGGAAGCAAAATGTTGTCCAGCGAAGACAGGATAGAGACTTACAGCGAGAAAATTCGGGGGTTCCTAGCGTCCAACTTCTATGTTGCAGACGCTGAGGCCTTGGAAAGCAATACGTCCCTGCTCGACCAAGGTATCGTCGACTCGACGGGAGTCCTGGAGGTCATCGGATTCATTGAGGAAACCTTTGGCATTGTCGTCGAAGACAGCGAGCTTCTGCCTGAGAACCTCGATTCCATCCAAGGGATTGCACAATACGTCATCCGAAAAAAGAACTGATCACAGCTGTCTCCCGAACGACAGCGTTGGGAAAAGCGGGGTTGTCGTGAGCCAAGAAATCAGCGTCGAGGATGCCTACAGCAAAGGGCGCACCATCTTCATGGGGCTGGAGTTGCTCGTGGCACCTGGCGCGCTTGTGCCACGCCCGGAGACGGAACTGCTGGGCACAGCCGCCCTCGGCGCCTTGGATCAGTTGAGGACTGCCGAACCCCGCGTTATCGACATGTGCTGCGGCGCCGGCAATCTGGCATGCGCCATAGCGCACTATGCCCCCACCGCTCGGATCTGGGCGAGCGACTTAACTGATGGGTGCGTCAAAGCCGCACGCCGCAACGTCGACCATCATGGACTGGCAGGGCGCGTTTCGGTGCTGCAGGGCGACCTGTTTGAGCCTCTCTCCGGCCCGGAACTTGTCGGCAGGATCGACATGATCGTCTGCAACCCGCCATACATCTCGGAAAAGCGGCTCGAGGGCGACCGCTCTCACTTGACCGAGCTCGAGCCGCGCGAGGCGTTTGCGGCTGGCCCTTACGGCCTGAGCATCCACATGCGGGTGATAAGAGACGCGCCGCAATACCTGCGGCCAGGTGGCATGCTGCTGTTCGAGGTCGGCCTTGGCCAGGACCGGCAAGTCGTGAGCCTGCTCAACCGCGCAAAGGCCTACGAGAATATTGGCACGATCTCGAACGAAGCTGGCGAGGGCCGTGTGGTTGTCGCCCATATGAAGAACCCCGATGAACCACGCGCGTCGAATGTCTGATCGGGTCACTTTCCTCATCCAACAGACATCAAAACGTGATTCGACAAAGGGCAAAGCCCGTCAACCTTCAAATGGTCAATAAACGCTCGCTTTCCAGGGTCGGTTATCCCCAGCTTGTTCGTGGCGATTCACGATTTAGCGTCCGAGCGTCACGATTTTGCTGCATTTTGATAAAATTTGACGAATGTTAGCTTGATGTAATGTTCGGGGTGGGCGGGTCACAACGAAAGGTAAGATCTTGTCCTACGCTGACAGCGTCCACGAGGCCGTGCGACAATCTCGAGTGAGAGATCGCGCGTCGTGAGGGAACATCGTACGCAACATTTGCTCTCAGCCATGTCGGGTTGTTGGTCCGGGCTGGTTGGCATTGGTCTCTTTTCGGCGGTGATAAACATTCTAGCCCTGACCGGCTCCGTCTACATGCTGCAGGTGTATGACCGTGTGCTTCCCTCGCAGAGCGTTCCGACGCTCGTGGGATTTACGGTCGGCATGCTGGGCCTCTACGCCATATACGGGCTGCTCGATTTCGTGCGGCTTCGCTTGCTGGTTCGTATCGGCAATCGCCTGTACAGAAATCTGCAGCACAAGGCCTTCACCATATCGCTGTCGGTACCCCTGGTCGCCGGGCAGGAGGCGAACCGGGTGCAGCCGCTTCGCGACTTGGACCAGTTGCGCGGCTTTCTCTCCGGCCTGGGGCCGACCGTTTTTTTCGACGCCCCGTGGATGCCGTTTTATATGGTGGTCATCTACCTGTTGCACCCTTCCCTTGGGCTATTGGCAACCGTCGGCGCCGTTGTTGTCGTGCTTTTGACCGTGGTCGCAGAAATTGCCGGCCGCGGCCCCGCGGCCCGAACTTCCGAAACACTGGTCGCGCAACGCATCCTTGCAGATGCAGGCCGCCGCAACGCGGAAGTCGTTCAGGCGATGGGTCTCTCCGCCAGGCTTGGCCGACGCTGGGGAGAAGTCAGCCATGCCTATCTCAAGAACCAGGAACGGCTCTCTGACATCGTGGGCGGAACTGGATCATTGTCGAAGACACTCAGGATGGCCTTGCAATCGAGTGTACTCGGGCTGGGCGCTTATCTGGTGATCGGGGGGGACGCTTCCCCGGGTGTGATCATCGCATCTTCCATATTGCTTGGCCGCTCTTTGGCGCCGGTCGACGCCGCGATCGCAAACTGGAGAGGATTTCTGGCCGCGCGCCGAAGCTATTCCGACTTGACTGCAGCGCTCGATGCTTTCGATAGCCAAAGCGCTCCCATGGAGCTTCCCAGCCCGCGGGGGCAGCTCTCCGTCGAGGAATTGACGATAGCCCCTCCAGGCGCACAACGGCCGACGGTTCTAAATGTAAGCTTTCGCCTGGCGAGCGGCGCTGGGATGGCGGTCGTCGGCCCTAGCGGTTCCGGGAAGACAACGCTGGTGCGTGCCCTGGTTGGAGTATGGAAGCCAATTCGGGGAACCGTTCGATTGGACGACGCTGCTCTCGATCAGTGGAGTTCGGAACTGCTCGGTGCTCATATCGGCTATTTGCCGCAGGATGTCGAACTGTTCGATGGAACGGTTGCCGACAACATTTCGAGATTTGGTGGCCAGAGCGACCCAAAAGGCGTCATGGCAGCCGCTCGAGCGGCGGGTGCCGACAAGATGATCATGCGATTGCCTCAGGGATTCCAAACACGAATCGGCGAAGGCGGAACGGCCCTGTCGGCCGGGCAGAGGCAGCTAGTCGGACTGGCCAGGGCACTTTATGGCGATCCGTTTCTTGTCGTGCTCGACGAACCGAATTCCAACTTGGATTCAGACGGCGATGTTGCGTTGGCGGGAGCGATCCTGGCGGTGCGCCAGCGTGGCGGTATCGTGATCGTCGTGGCGCATCGCCCCTCTGCGCTCGTCAATATTGACCAGGTATTGGTCATGTCGAACGGGATGGTCCACGCATTTGGCCCGCGAGAAGATGTTCTCTCGAATGTCGTCCGCCCCTTCCCCCATCCAGCAGTCGTTCCGCTGCAAAAAAATGCCGGCAACGCTTGAGGTCTTATTCCGTGTCTGACGCGACGATTTCCTATGCTCGTGTCGACGACGCAAGTCGTTGGCTCGGAACCAGGCTGACCAAAGATCCGGATGGCATCCGTGCCAACCTGGTTCTGGGCGTGGCCACCACCGCCTTTCTGATCGTTGGCGGAGGGACCTGGCTGGGATTGACCAAGATCGCCGGCGCTGTGATCGCGCCAGCGACCGTTGTGGTCGAAAGCAGTGTAAAGAAGGTCCAACATCGGACCGGCGGCACCATCGGTGGGATCTTCGCCCAGGATGGTGATCATGTGCGTGCCGGCGCCGTGTTGGTCAGGCTTGACGATACGCTCACACGCTCAAACCTGCAGATCGTCAGTGAAGATCTCGACCGGGTAACCATCCGTCTGGCCAGGCTCGAGGCAGAGCGGCAAGGGTTGCCGGAAATGCAGGTTCCACCCAGTCTGCGCGTGAGGATGAGCGACCCGCGGGTGGCTGCTCTTGTCAACGGAGAACGTGCCTTGTTTGAAAGCCGGGCTACGGCATTGGCTGGCCAAAAGGCGCAGTTGCAGAGCCGCTCGATGCAACTCAGACATCAGATTGACGGTCTCAAGGCTCAGCTTGCCGCGACGAATGACTCCCTGGATCTCCTTACCCACAGCCTTGCCGACGTCCAAGCTCTTTACTCCAAGAAATTGGTGTCCAAGGAGCGACTGAGCAATGTCAGCCTGGAAGAGGCTCGTTCTCGCGGTGAATCGGGGCGACTTGTTGCAGCAATCGCTGAGGTGCAGGCCCACATCAGTGAAACGGACTTGCAGGTGCTTCAGCTCGACGAGCAGATGCGCAGCGACGTGACAAGCGAGCTCCGCGAAAACGAAGCGAAGCGTACAGAACTCGAAGAGCGTAAGATAGTGGCGGACGACGAGCTGGCAAGGACGGATATCCGATCTCCCCAGACCGGGACGGTACAAGAATCCTCTATCCATACCGTCGGCGGCGTAATTGGACCGGGAGAGGTGCTCATGGTGGTTGTACCCGATACCGACAACCTTGTTGTGGATGCGCTCATTCCGCCGACCCGGATGGATGATGTCCAGCCCGGGCAGCGGGTATCAATCCGCTTTCCCTCCTTCGACGTCGGTACGACACCCGTCTGCGAGGGTTCAGTGAAGCGTATCTCCGCAGATTTGATCAAGGATCAGGAACGCCAGCTTTCCTATTTTTCGGCTCGCATCCACGTCGACAACCAGGCCACCTGCCTGAAGGGTGAGAAAATCCTGAAACCAGGCATGCCTGCCGAAGTTCACATAAGCACTAACGAGCGCAGCGTCTGGTCGTATTTGCTTAAGCCATTGACCGATCAGATTTCCCGGGCCTTCAAGCAATAGCGGGACTGCAAACGCGGCCCGCGGCTAACGCCCTACTGGCTTGCTGCACGTCCTAGACCGCTGCTGAACCTCACCTCGATCGTATCTCCCGGGAGCACTTCTGAATCTTCTTCGACGAGTTGCTTGCGCCATTCTTCACCAATCTTGCGCACGATGGTGATCTGGGTCTGAATCGCTTCTCCGCTTACCGGCAACGGCAGAGCGGACGCGCCAGCGGGCTGTAATTTCTGGCTAGTGGCGTGGAGCCTTGCGGTGGTGTCGGCAAGACGGACATCGGTATCCTTCAACTCGGTCAGCAAACCGATCCTTCGCAGGTTTTCATTGCGCTCGCGTTGCCTGAGATAATCCTCCTGCTGGCGTCGCGCCCGCATGAGCTCGACCGATGTCTGAAGCTGCCCATTGGAAGAGAGAAGCGCGGAGCGCCTGACGTCAGACAGCCTGGCGTTGGTCAGATTGCCCGCTTGAAACAATTTCGTCACCCGAGCCAGGTCATCCTCATCCGCCTTGACCCCGTCGCTCTCGACCTGCTGGCGCTTGGTCAGAACGTCGATCTGCGCCGCGGCATCCTTTGCGCCCTGATCAACGTAGCTTTGCTCCTGCTGGAAGTTATCGAGAGAGATCTTCAGCGCCTCTCCCTCGGCGTCGGCAATGGCCGAGCTGAAGGCGGCAGACAATGGTGACCCTTGGGGGGGCTTGGTATCGAAACTTGGCTGATCCTGCAGTTCGGCGCGAATGCGAGCACTATGGTAATAGTCGCGGGTGTATTCCCCCCAAAGCGATTCATAGTCGCGCTGCAGATCAACCGGGTCGGGACCAGTCTGATTTACGCGTGAGCGCAAAAGGCTGAGACCGCCAGACACCGCAATCGCCTGTCTCACCGTCATGAGAGGCCGATATGCCTGCTGGCCGGGAGTGAGCACCTCGCCAGTCACGTAGATCGGACGATATTCCGCGACTATCGCGGTCACGTCGCCAGGTTGGACAACGATCATCTGCTCTCGCCCATCGGGCAAACGCTGGTGAAATATCTTGGTAGGCAAGATCGTTTCCATGCGGGCCTGCAGTTCGGCAGGCGTCAGACCGCCGATTGATATCTTCCCGACTTGGGGAAGCGCGATCGTGCCGTCCATCTGGATTACCGCACGTTGAGTTCGTTCCGGTATCGAAGAGATTCCTATTTCGACGATGTCGCCGGGGGAGAGATGGTAGGCTGGCCGTACGTCCGCCGCGGAGGCAGCATCAACCGCAGCCAGCACACCTATCGCTGCAAGAAGATTTCGGTTCATGAATGCCATCGGTGACATCTCCATTCAGTTCGACTTCGCCTCTTCCGACCAGTCGACGCGGGTGACGAAGTCATAAACAGGTCCGCCAGGCACACCCCAGTTGCTGGACCAGATTACCTGCGAGCCATCGGGCGACGGCGAGGCATGGGTCTCGCTGCGGTAGTCGAAATCAACGCTGCGCGTTTGCGCTATGCGCCGAACCTCTCCGCTGCCATCGAGGCGCAGCGCGATAACCTCTCGTGCGTAGGGTGCCATTTCCGGACGGGCCGAAACCTCATTCGGGTCGCCGCCGTAGCTCAGGAATACCCAGCCAGGCTTGTCCAAAGCACGCAGAGAAGCATGCGAGGCCTCGCCGTATTTCATAAGCGCAGTTACTTTCCCATCAGACAGCCGGCGTTTGATCACCTGATAGCTGTCCGGATAGGATTTGCTGATGCCGACGTAGATCTCGCTCCCATCGGCGTCGACCGTCATGTCGCCATGCCCCGGCCGATGATGCTCTGTCCACTGCTGGCCTGGAGCGCCGTCGATCGAAAAAATAAACGCCTGTTCGGTGCCGTCCGCCAGTGCCTGGATGCAGAGAATATTTTCGCCCAGAGGAGAGATCGAACAGTTCTCATTGACCCCAGCAAGCGGCGCAAGTGCGATATCGGCAAACTTGCTATGCTGCTTGAGATCATACGCGAAGACGACCTCGGCACCGTCCGATCGAAGTGCACGCACTGCCAGGCGATTACCGTCTCGGCTCGGGTTGCCTTTGCCTGGTCCGAAGTGCAGATCCCGATAGTCCTTTGAATCGAACAGCACATCCTCGTGATTGGTCCGCGGCGCCCAGGTCGATATCCGTCGGCCTCGAACGCAAATCATCAGATCCGCATTTTGGGGATGCCACTCACATTCGCCCGATCGATCGCGCATCAGCAGCGGTAGGAATGTGTGTCCGTCGAAAAAGCACATCCCGTTGCAGCCGTTGATTATAACGAGAAGGCTCTGGTCCGCATTCCAGGCTTGGGCGCTGGAATAACGGTGGCTGCAATAATCTTTTATGCACGCGACCCCATTTCCAAGCGGCCCGGATTTTGTGATCCGGGTGAATGTTTCCCCGAACGCGGGATCGACCGTAGGACGCAGATAGTCCGGCAACTGCATCGCCGGCGTCGCAACAAAGTGCGTTGACGTGTTGCTCGCCTGGCTTGCGGCAGCATGCGGACCAAGGCACGCGACAGCGAAGATCATCGACAACGCTAGTCGGCGACGACAAGTCATGTCATGTAGCCCATTTCCCGGCGCACCCGCCCCTCGCTGAGACGCGCTTTCCACCATGATATGGTGCGCTCCAACCCATCTCGCAGATTGGTACGGGCTCGCCATCCGGTCTGCGTTTCGAATTGCGTCGAGTCTGCAAGCAGCGCGCGAACCTCGGAGTTCTGTGGGCGCAAGCGGCTTTCATCCCGATAGACAGGCTTCTTCGATCCGCTCAACTCGACCACCAGGTCCAGGACTTCCGCGATCGTCGCGGCACGCTGGCTTCCGGCATTGTAGGCATGGCCAAATTTAAGTTCCGCCACGCCTGCGGTCAGGAATGCCGCGGCCGTGTCTTCGACAAACGTTAGATCGCGGATAGGGCTCGTATCCCCGACCATGATGGCCGAGCAGTTCTTGTCGAGGGCCTGCCTGATTATGGTCGGCACTATCGCCCTCTCGCTCTGGCGTGGGCCGTAGGTATTGAATGGGCGCAGAGTTACGACCGGAACATCAAATGACCTGGCGTAGGCTTCGGCCATCATGTCGGCCCCGATCTTGGATGCCGAATATGGAGACTGGCCCTGCAGCGGATGAGATTCCTTGATAGGCATGGTCAGCGCCGTGCCGTAAACCTCGCTGGTCGAGGTGTGCACGACGCGTTCCGTGTCCCACTGACGCGCTGCCTCGAGAACATTCATCGTCCCCATGACATTGGTTTCTACGTATGACTGGGCAGCCGCATACGAATATGGAATCGCGATTAGGGCAGCCAGATGAAAAACCACAGCTTGGCCGCGCATGATCCTGTTCAGGAACGCGCTGTCGCGCACGTCGCCACGCACGGATTTCAGGTGGCCTCGGATGTTGTCCGGCAAATCGTCAAGCCAGCCGTGACTGTCGAACGAATTGTAGAGCGCCAATGCTGTGACATCCGCTCCGTTGCGGACCAGCGCCTCGGTGAGATGCGATCCGATAAATCCATCGGCGCCCGTGACCAGTACCTTTTTGCCTTTGTAGTCCATGACCAATCGTCCCTCTTGCCATGTCCACTCTGACGGTGACACTCACCGGAGTGTCAGCCCGACTGCGCCTAAGTCGCGATCGGCGACGGCGGTACCCGGCCGACAACGGCTAGAAAACCGCGAGCCATCCAGACGGCGTCAGCCACCAGAGTTCGCTGCGGATAATAGGAAAGGTCGATCCTGGCCTTGGCGGGAAACAGGGTCTCGCGATAGTACAGCACCGGATCCGTGAACTTCGGATAGAAACTCGCTTCGTTGCGGAAGAGAACCTGGCTCGGACCGAGTAGGCCAGGCTTGTACTGCAAAACAGCCTCGGCGCCGCCGTGGAAACAATCGGCGAACGCCAGGCTCTCCGGTCGCGGCCCAATGATTGCCATGTCGCCTATGATCACATTCCACAGTTGCGGCAGTTCATCGAACTTTGTCGCGGCGAGCACGCGCCCTATCGTTGTCATGCGCTTGTCGTCGGCGACCGTCAGCGCGAGGCCGTGGGGATCGCATCGCGCGTCGAACTTGCGGAACTTGTACATGCGAAAAGGCTGAGCCCCGGCGCCCAAGCGGGTTTGTGCAAACAAAACGGGCCTACCGCCCTCGGCCAGAAGGGCAATGGCGATCAGCAGCATCAGTGGCGCAAACAAGACCGCAGCAACGCTCGCAATAGCAATGTCGATCAAACGCCGCACAGACCCATGGGCCGAGACTGCAACGAAGTGTCGGTGGAGGGATTGATCTGTCGCATTCATGCGGCCGTTCCCGCTTTAGTACAGCCGCTCACCGCAGTTGCCAGAGCCTCCACAACCGCTTCGACCACCGCTGAGGTCATCTGCGGGTGAAGTGGAATCGTCAATTCCCGCTGGGCAAAGTCTTCTGTTCGCGGCAATTGGGTCCCGGGAAAAAGCTCGCGGTACAACGTCATCCGGTGCACGGGCGGATAGTGGATCGTTGTTTGGATTCCCTGGTTGCGCAGTTCGTCGATAACGGCTTGCCTGTCGGCGTATCGCGGCAAAAGTATCGGCATGATGTGGTGCGCGGACCTCCGCGATTCACTGAATGGAACGGCTATTGCCGGGCAATGTGTTGCAATGAGTCGGCGATAAAGGACGACGAGGATACGCCTTACTTCGTTCCATTCTTGCAGGTTTCCTAACTGGACAAGTCCGATTGCGGCCCGCATCTCGTCCATACGGTAATTGAACCCAAGCATGGTGACGTCATACTGCGGCGTGCGGCTGTTCAGCCGCTGGTGTGTGCCGGTGGTCATCCCGTGCCCGCGCGCTTGGCGAATCCTTTCGAGCAGTTCATGGTCTTGGGCGATTACGGCGCCGCCCTCGGCGGTTGTCATGTTCTTGTTGCCGTAGAAGCTGAAGGCCGCGGCAACGCCGAAGGTCCCTACTTCTCTCAAGCCAGGAGCATGCGCCGCGTCTTCAATGATGTGCAGTCCCCGTACACGAGCGAACCTTTGCCATTGTTCTCGATTGGCCAGATACCCGGCGAAGTGAACGAGAATAATGGCCTTCGTTCGCGGCGTGCATCGGGCCTCGGCTTCCGCAAGCGACATCAACGGCAAGTCGGCTGATTCAATATCGACAAAGACGGGAGTTGCACCAACATAGAGCACTGAGTTCGCGGTTGCCACGAAAGTTAGCGACGGAACCAACACCTCATCGCCCGGGCCAATGCCAAGTCCGTGCAAAATGAGATGAAGCGCCGCAGTACAGGAACTCACTGCAACGCAATCGTCCGCGCCATGCATGCGGGCAAACGACTCTTCAAACAATCGAACCTGCTCGCCCATGGTCAACCAGCTGCTATCAATGACCTTTGATAGAGCCGCCTTCTCCGGAACACCCAAAATCGGGGCACTGACCAAGAGCATGGTGACCTCACTCCCAAATCATCATTCGTGTTTGAGTTTCTCGCTGTTTGTCAGGCAGCCGCTGCCGCGACTTCGATCGAAGCCGACTGCTCTTCCCAGGAAATGGCTTGAGCATTCTGGAAATCGTCGACGCGGCCGATATCGAGCCAGAGTCCGTCATGCTTGTAGACATGGACGACCGTGCCTTGCTGCATCATCTGCAGCATCAAGTCGTCGAATCCGAATGGAATGCCGGAGGGAATAAAACTCAGAACATCCGGATTCATGCAGTAGATGCCCATGCTAACGAGATGAGAAAGCGTCGGCTTCTCGCGGAACATCTGCACTGCATCGTCGACTTCGTCGATGACGCCGAAATCCATCTTGATAAGACGGTTGGCGGTAGCGATGGTCACCGGATCCTTGTGCTTGCGGTGGGCAGCTGTGAATCGGCTGAGGCTAAGATCGGTGAGAACGTCGCCGTTCAGCACGATAAAGGGTTCGGTCAGTTCATCTCGGATGAGCGACAGTGGCCCGATGGTGCCCAGCGGCTCCATCTCCTGAGTGTACCGTATTTTCAGGTTCCATTGCGAACCATCACCGCACACGCTGCGGATGAGATGGCCGAGATACCCGGTCGTGATGTAGACCTCTTCAATGCCATTGCGTCGCAGCCATTTGAGAAGCAGCTCGAGCACGGGCCGGGCACCAATTGGCATCAGCGGCTTCGGCAACACCGACGTAAAGGGACGAAGTCGTGTTCCCATTCCACCGCATTGAATAACCGCTTTCATCCGATCCTCCATAGTTCATCGCCGCGTCAATGGTTGGTGCCTTGGTAGACGCGTTCAGACCTCTTTCGACCATGGTGGGTCGGATGGAAAAGTCGCCACGTGTCCGTCCCGAGCATCTTATGAAGAACGGTATGTGAGCGTTCGAAGGATGTCGTCGTGCAATCGAATGGCACCAATCCATTGCCTCCGCAGGTTCAGCGACTAGGCCGGTCCGCCCCCGTCCGCCGCGAGGCACGATGGCGCCGAATATGCCGACCTGCATCTGCAAAATTGCTTAGCCACGAGACCTTCAAATCCCCCAGTGCGGACCTCACAATCCACCTGCTGGAATTTACGTCTCGCTACCGCTCAAACAGCTGATGCCACATGGAATTTTGGTAGTTGGCCATAGACACGCCTGATCGCGACATTAGCGTTCTGACAAAGGCAGAGACGGTGCGATTCTGGCCGATTGAACGGTCCTCGGAAAAAAGAAAGAGATTTTTCCGCCATAGAGGAATATATTAGCGGTACGGCGCGCAAGTGATGCGGATTTCTGGGCGTTCGACGAGTGGTTGGCCACCGCCAAGGCCGTTCCCCGATTGACCGTTTAGCCGCATTAGGCGTTTCAGGGCCCGCTTTGTAGGGCCTGCGTTGGGGTGGAATGCAAATGTATCGAGTCGTCATTGCGGACGATCACGGTTTGTATCGTCGTGGGCTAAGTTTGGCGCTCAAGGCCGAACTCCCGGAGCTGGAAATATTCGAAGCTGGATGTTTTGATGCCGTTGCCAGTGTCCTGGCTGAGCGGGAAATCCATCTTGCCATTCTGGATCTGAACATGCCGGGACTGTTCAACCAGCAAGTGCTCGGCGACTTTTTGTCAGCGTATCCGGACACCCGTTTTGCAATCGTTTCCGGGAATGATTCACGAGCGGAAATATTGAAAGCCCTATCGATCGGACTGCACGGCTATATCGTGAAATCTCAGACGGACCAGGAAGTGGTGTCGGCAGTGCGCGAGATTCTGGCAGGCCGCATCTATGTTCCGGCGCTGTTGTCCCGGCCTTCCGGGGGTCCCGGGTCACACGCACCCCAATCGGCAAGGGCATGGACCCAACGGCGGATGGGAGCGGCCAGCCTTAGCAAGTTGACTTCAAGGCAACGTGACGTGCTCAAGCTGATGGCGGAAGGCTTCTCAAACAAGGAGATAGCTCGCGATTTGGACATTTCCGAAGCAACGACAAAAATCCACGCCGCTGCGGTAATGCGTGAGCTGGGAGTACGCAACCGCACCGAGGCAGCCGTCGCGCTACAAAACTGGCGTTCGAAATATACTGACTAGGGCGCGATTTCACGTCGAGACAATCGCAGCGAATATCGTAGACCGCCTTCAAATATTTCCAGCTTCGAGGCATGGCCGATAAGCGGCGCGGTATTGACGCCCAATATCATCGAACCAATGCCATGGCCGATGTTCTTGGCTTTCCTGCGTCTTCCCGATTCTATCCAATCGAAGACGACGTCATCGCTTTCTCCACTATCAGCCCATCTAACCTCAAGGCGCCCTCGGGAACCGCCAAGCGCGCCGTGTTTGACGGAGTTCGTCGTAAGCTCGTGAACAACCATTGCGAAGGTTTCGGCAGCGCCGCTTGACATTATGACGTCAGGGCCATGGGTCTTTATCCTTCGCGTTTCCATGTAGGGCAACAGTTCCTGGACCACGAGGTCCCGGAGCAATACCGAACTGGCGGTGCGGCCGGAGATCATCATATGCGTGACCTCAAGCGCTCGTATCCGATCGATTAGGTCCTCCTTGAACTTCATGACATTGTTTTCCGGAGCACTAACCATTTTGACCAGCGCTATCACGACCGCGAAAAGATTGCTGAATCGATGGCGCTGTTCGATCAAAATACGGTCCCGTCTCCTGACCGTGGCGCGCAAGAGCGTGGTCTGCCGACGTTCAGTCAGATCAGCTGCTATCCCGATCAGCAGCTGCTGATCGTGATACCGCTCCTCCCGTCCGCGCAGAGCGACCCAACGAACAGGTCCATCCGATCGTCGCACCCTAATCTCGACGTCGTAATTCGTGGTCGCGCCGGATTCTTTGGGAAGTGCAAGCTTTGGCCAGTCGGCGGAATAGACGACGGCAGCTAGCTCGTCTATCGGCCGGCTGGCGGCGCGCGGCAGGCCTAAGATTTCCCAAAATTTATCGGAACCCGTGACAATGCCGCTTTTGAGGTCGACTTGCCAGGTTCCCAACCGCCCCGCCGAAAGCGCCAGATCAAGCCGTTCCTTCTGAACCCGGATCGCTTCGCGCGCCGTCCGTCGTTCCGAGATGTCATCGACAACGATGATCGCGCTCTCTGAAAGGAGGCCGTCGGAACGGTACGACGATAGGTTCAGGCGAGCCCAGAATGTGGAACCGTCCTTCTTCTTCAATCGGACTTCGATATCGAATGGCATCGCGGACTTGCCTTGATCGGCAAGCGCTTCAACAACGCTGTCGCGATCATCGGGATGAACAAGTTGCGCAAGCGGAAATTGAGCAAGGTCGGCTTCGGTATATCCCGTAAGTTCGCAAAGACGTTTGTTGGATTGCAGAAGCTCGCCTTTTTCATTCGTGTTCGCAAAGCCGAGGGCCGCACGCTCGAACACCGAACGGAAGCGGCTTTCGGTGGCCTCGACGGCGGCCAATCGAATTTCGGCGACCTCCAGGGCCTCGCTAAGGTCCTGCCGCAAGCGGTGGAACATGAAGGCGATCATAAAGCCGGAAACCAGGAGAAAGATTGCTCGCGGCCAGTCCTCTGCGGGAATTGAACCGCGCAGAAGTCGTTCGGCCCCGAGGCTGGCGGCGACTGTCACGACGGTCGCAATGATTGCTCCGCAACGCCCAACAAGATATGCAGCGACAATTATAGCTGGAATAGATGATATGAAGGTTGCTTCAGTTTCCGTATGAATTAAGTTTGTTATTACGAATATTAGTGTGACAACTAGCACCAACATGGAAGCCATGTGAGCTAGCGAGATGCCCTTCAAGGCCGAAACCAATCTACGCAGATGCAGCCCCATACCCCGCAGACTACAACTTTCGGATTAGTCCGTCGAGCCTAGAACTCCGCCGCCTGATCTAATACCACAGCCGGATTGCGGCCCTCAAATCCAAGCTTACTATCATTTACGAAGAGCGTCCGGTTCGCTGGACTCATTGTAAGAGTGCATGAAGAAGCCGCTGCAAACCTCTGGGATCAAAGGTTTTTGGCAGAGGCATCTGTTTTGAGAGTCAAGCGTAACGATTGGAGATCTTAGCGGTTTTCGGCCAACAGGGGTGGGAAGGCAATGTCTTTCATCGATAGGCACAACGACACCGTTGCGAATAAGCGTCATATTGAATTGAGCACTGCTTACGGCAGTGTTGCTCGCCTGGCACGCTACACGTCGGACAGGCAGGGTACAGCATGCGCGTCAAAGCGCCGGAGCCTGGAATCCGTCACCGGCATGCTGGACCGGATTGGCTGTGGCTTCCTGGTCCTCAATCGCGAGAAAAAGGTGGTGGAGTGGAACACTGCCGCTCAAAGCACCTTTGAACGACAGGGTGAGACGGCCGGCACGGCTCCGGAGCTTACGGCTGCGCTGAGGCGGCTGGTCGCGAACGTTCCAACCAACTTTCTGCCAGGTTCGTTGTCGTGGGTGGTGATCCGCACCACTGACGATCGGCCGGTGATACTCAATGAGGGCGGGGTGATTGCGCCCGACGGAACAAGTATCGTAGCATTGTTGGACCGGGAGACCCGGTCCTCGGCTAATCCTCAGACATTGCAAAAGATGTTCGGCCTCACGAGCGCTGAAACTCAGCTTGCGATGAGGTTAGCTCAAGGGGACGCGCCATTGGAAATCGCCCGCAGCTGGCACCTCAGCCGCACCACGATCCGGTCCCAGCTTGCCTCGCTGTTTGCCAAAACTGAAACCAAGCGCCAGGGTGAACTGGTAGCTCTGCTCGGACGAATTTCCGTATTGCCGTGATAATGCCGCCTCGAACCGCGAGGCGGCGCGTGTCCGGTATGTTGGTTTGGCATTGCGTCTGTGCGAGCGCATTCCTGCCTGATCCAGATATAGCCGACGATCTCGATGCAAAAATTTCGAAGCGGGCAATTCGTCATGGCCGGACATAATTCCAAGACCGCGGGCGTGCTTGACGCACAACCTGACAAATCCCGTTCAACAGGAACGAAATCCGTTCAATCCAGTCCGGACATGGCGGTTATGCAGCTGGCACGAAAAGGTCCTGTTGTAGTCACCGGCGCCGCAGGCTTTATCGGGTTTCATGTGGCGTCGCGGCTTTTGCGTCACGGTGCGCGGGTCATAGGCGTGGATAATTTCACGCCCTACTACGATCTAAAGCTCAAGGAAGCGCGTTTTGCGCACCTCTGCGCCGAGCCAGGTTTCACTCCGATGCGTATGGATCTGGCGGATCGATTGTTGGTGCAAGCTTTGTTCTCCGACTTTCAACCATCGTATGTCGTCCACCTGGCTGCCCAGGCGGGCGTGCGTTACTCTCTTGTCGACCCGCATGCCTATGTTCATTCCAACATCGTGGCGTTTCTCAATGTTCTTGAGGGTTGTCGGCACTTCGACATCAAGCATCTGGTCTACGCTTCATCCAGTTCGGTTTACGGCGCCAACCAAACCATACCTTTTTCCGAACATGGCGGCGCTAACCATCCAATAAGCTTCTATGCCGCCACCAAGCGCTCGAATGAAGCCATGGCGCATTCGTACAGTCATCTATTTGGCTTGCCGGTCACAGGGTTGCGGTTCTTCACCGTCTACGGTCCATGGGGCAGGCCCGACATGGCTGTCTACGCGTTTACCCGCGCCATCGCCGAAGGACGCGTGATCGAGGTGTCCAATGCCGGCCGTGTCTGGCGAGATTTTACCTACATCGACGATATCGTCGAAGGGGTGGTTCGAATACTCGCAACGCCACCGTGCGCCGACCCGAATTGGGACGGTCGCGCAGCTGATCCAGCTACCAGCTCAGCCCCCTATCGCCTGTACAACATTGGCAATGACCAGCCAGAAGAGATCAATAGGCTAATCGCGATTATAGAGACAGCCGTAGGTCGCAGAGCTCTCAGGAGGGATGTGCCTTTGCCTCCAGGTGATGTTCTCGAGACGCGCGCCGATGTAGGCGATCTTCGCCGGGCCGTAGACTTCGCGCCGGCGACCACGCTCCAGGATGGCGTTGCCCGTTTCGTCGAATGGTATCGACACTTTCATGGAAACGCGACGGCCTCCGAGACGGAGCAACAAACGCTCGTGTCAGCGTAGATTGCCGGCAGTTCGCGCTGCTCACTCAGACCCGCGCGGGCAGCTCACTGGCGTCGCCTGAAGGTGCGGCTCTGTCGGCGATCTCTCTCAACGCACTCGCCTCGCTGATCGGCAAGAACGAGGCATTCTCTGCGTCTTTTTCGTTTTGGCGCTTCATCGAGACTCCGATACGCAAGCCCGCCTATCCGTACGTATCTTGACGCCTGCATTAGAATGGATCACATCGCGCCAGCCGGGGTCTGTCGCGCCTCGACCGATTGGCCGATGGGTGCAACAAAGGTTATGAGAACTTAAGTTGACGGGTATCCCGGTCACCGATCCCAGAGCATCAAGTCAGCGCAAGAACCAAGTCCGCTGGGTGCTTTCGACCGTGCGGCTGTTAAAGGACGTAATCGCGTAGATCAGTCCGGGCGTGATCTTCAGTCGCTTGCGAATATAAATCGCCATGGCGACGTTCCATACGACCAGGGCAAGCGCCAGCCCTATTGCTGCGCCCAGCGGACCGTAGATCTCTACTCCGATGGCACAGCCGACGACACCAAAAGCTGCCCCGAGGATCATCGTCACAGCGGCCGCCCATTCGTTTCCGGTCATGGTCAAGAGATTGAGCTGCGGTCCGCACAGGGCCACGAATACGTAGCCGAGCATCAGCACCCGCGCGATCGGTGCTCCAGTTCCGAAATCCTCACCGAACCAGCTTAAAAGCGGCCGAACAATCAAGAGCAATGGGATTGCCATTGCTATTGCGGCACCGGAAGAAAGCAGGGCAGCTCGTGAAAACAGCTCTTGCAAACCTCTTCGGTCGTTTTTTGCGTAAAGCGTAGCTGCCGTCGGCGAAAACATTGTAGAGACGGCCACCAACGAGAGACCGACAAGCAACGCGACATTGAGCCCCAGGGCGAAAATGCCTGCGTCGCGTATGTGGCCGGTCCAGCCGAGCACCATTACCCCCGCTCTGTTGATGAAGACGTCGAGACCCGCCATCAGCATGATAGGGGGGACCGCCGACCACCAATCCTTGGACGCATCGGCAGGTTCGGCATGTCGTAAACCCGGCGGCTGAAATCTTGCTAACAGAACAAAGACGAATGCGACTGTTACGGCCGAACTCGTCAGCACCGCTTGCATGACCAATGGTGCATTCAGAGTCCACGAACCGGACAAGGCGGCGGCACTTAGCAATGTGAGCAGCAGTCCATCACGCACAATGCGTTCTGGCAGAAGGGCAGAAACACCGCCGCCGAAGGCACGGATGAGAGCCGCGCCCAAGGCTGAAGTCGTGACCAGCGGAACGGCGGCCATACCCAAGAGCTGGCTGATCTCAAGTTCCCTGTTGTGTGATGACGAAGACAGAAAGATGTAGGTCGCCCCTGCCAAGCCGAATAGAGACGCCACTGCCAACGAGCGTTGAAAGGCAAATCTGATTATGCCGTGGGCCAGATCCAGGCGCCCCTGGGCCCTGTAGGCAGATACAAAGCGCAACAACGATACGTTGAAGCCAAGGGTTGCGAGATATGCGAGCACCGATGTGGTTGAAAGGACGTAGGAGTAGATACCATAGCTGGTAGAGCCTACGATACGAGCAATCAGCAATTGCGCCAGGCTGGTTAGACCTGCCCCAGCCACATAGATCATGAGTGCAAAAACAGTGGCATAGCCCAGGCTACGGTTTATTTCTTCCTTCCCGAGCGTTACCGCGTCGTTTCCAGCTGCGGAATTTAGGGGGTTCTGTATTGTGATGGTATCCACGCCGTCATCAAGGTAGGCATTGTCTACCGTCAGCGGTTGCGATGAATGGACAACTTGATGTCGGTACATGGGAGTGACCTGATCGCGGGCGATCTTGAAGGCGATCTTGCGGCTGACGAGTTCAACGCTTTTCGACAACGATCGGTCGTCGAGAGTTTCAACGGAAATTGTTTTCCTGTCGGTTGCCACAAGGATGTCATTGATATTTTGAAACACTCCGAAAGCTCGCATGCTCGCTTCGAAATCCGCATCGAGAATGCGTTCGGCCGGCGCCGCCTGCATCATCCGCTCCCGCAACCGCGCCTCGGCTGCTGCACGAGGCAATACCACTCGCAAGGTAAAATCCGCGGTAGGAGTGACCTTTAGCGCTCTTGCAATCGCAACGTTGTCGACGCACCCGTGAAAAATCGACAGTGAAGCAACAGCTTGCACGTACCCCTGGTCGAATATTGTGATCTCTCTGCACTGTCGCGCTTGGTCCCAACGATTGGAAAGGTTTATGATTTTTTGCCAGACCCGAGCTCGCCAAATAAATTTCCTTGGCTCAATCGCCTTTAGCATCGACGACGAGATCGACAGATATTTTATCAAGTCCGACGTGTATATAAACAGTTTTGCGGTTGAAAATATTGCAAAAAATACTCTATAAATAAACGTGAATATCC